>CBKYSX010000889.1:0-2204 GCA_966690745.1 uncultured Ardenticatenales bacterium | reverse complement strand
CGAGTGATGGCGTTTTTGCATGAAGGAAAGCCTGTTGAAGAATTCCCCGTACCGCAAGGGATGGTGGCGGTGCAGGTCTGCCGCGTAAGTGGGATGTTGCCTACTACCTATTGCCCTGAGGTGAAAACCGAGATTTTTATTGAGGGTACACAACCAACCACACCCGATACATTGTTCCAGCCGTTCCGAATCTGCGGAAATTCTGGGCAATTGGCAACTGTCTACTGTCCTCCTGACCAGGTACGAACACAGGTTTTCATGCTGATTCCGCCGGAAGCGGAAGACTGGGCACGGAGCTCTAATATTCCCCGTCCGCCGATTGAGTACGATCCATCGTACGGTCCGGTGGCGGGGGGTCCGATTTCGATTTCCAGCCCCGCGCCCTACGGGTTTGTGCGTGGGTCGGTGAGTATCGAAGGCAACGCGTATATCGAAGGGGAAAGCCAAACAATTACTCAAATTGTGACGACCCAAACAGAAACCGGCACCATTACTTCAACGGTAGAAGTACCGATAGACCCTGCGACAGTCACCAGCTCTTTCCAACTCTACCGGGTGCAGGTAGGTGCGGGGTTGGACCCGGCTTCGTGGGTGCAAATAGGGCCCGACCACTTTGAACAGAAGCGGGGTGGTTTGCTGGAGGCGTGGAATACGGGCGGCTTCGCCGATGGGATTTACACCTTGCAATTGCTGGTGTTGAAAGCCGATGGTTCGATAGAGCGGGCTTCATCGCAGGTGACGCTGGACAACACGCGCCCGACCGTGGAGTTGGTCTATCCGTACACCGACCAAACCTATGAGCTCGGGGGGGATAGTTGGCTGAACTTGCAAGCGCAAGCCTCGGATAATATCGCGCTTGATAGCGTCGAGTTTTATATCAACGGGCGGTATTATGAAGAGAGCAGTTCTGCGCTAAGCGTAAGATGGACTGCCGAGGCGGCGAATTTGGCACCGGGGGAATCCCGCACCCTTGAGATTTACGCCGTAGCGGTAGATAGTGCCGGAAACCGAACCCAGAGTGATACGATACGTGTCACAGTAGTGGGCAAGTAAAAACGGGGGCATTGCCCCCGTTTTTACTTCCTGAATATAAAAGATATGAAAATTCTCGTCACCAATGACGATGGGATTACTTCCCCCGGTATTCACGCGCTTGCCCGTGCTTTAACCGATGTGGGCGATGTGGTGGTGGTTGCGCCGGATAGAAACTGGTCTATTTCAGGGCATCAGAAAACATTGGGGCGGTTTCTCCGTGCCGACCCCTATCCACAATTCCCCCATGCCGATATTCCCGCGTATGCTTCCTCCGGCGCACCCGCCGATTGTGTGGCATTGGGGATGATGGGGCTATTGGAAACACCCCCTGATATTGTGGTCAGCGGCATTAATCGCGGCGCGAATTTGGGGCAGGATATTACCTATTCCGGTACGGTCGCCGCGACATTGGAGGCGGCGATTTTCGGGATTCCCGCCGTTGCGGTTTCATTAGATGACCGTAGCGATAGTGCAAATTTTGCCCATGCCGCGCCGATTGCCGCTCAAGTGGTGCAGAAGGTGTTGGCGGAAGGGTTGCCGTTTCATACTCTGCTCAATGTGAATTTTCCGCACACACCCGCCAGTACGTGGCAGGGGTTGCGGGTGACGCGTCTCGGCAGGCGGCGGTATGAAGATGATTTGGTGAAGGGGGAGGACCCGTCAGGGAAGCCCTGGTATTGGATTAAAGGAGTAGAGCCGGCGGGGGAGACGGATGACCCCGATACGGATATCGGAGCGGTTTATCATGGCTATGTGTCGGTGACACCGATTCAATTGGATATGACCGAACATACCCTGCGCCAGACAATAAAAGGGTGGTTTTGACTTCCGTCAAAACCACCCTTTTTGATTTTAAGAAGGCAAACGCACAACTTCTTAAAATTGGCGTACCACTAAACAGACCCGTCCGGCGATGGTGACATCATTTGCTGGGAAGGTGAACTTGGTACGGACATCTTCTTCAGTAAACATACCACTGTTGGCGGGTTGCAGAACCACCTTATCCCCTTTTTTGTAGAACCGCTTGAGCGTCCATTCGCTACTGTCCCGAATCTGGGCGGCGACCATGTTGCCATTGTCGGCGGTTTCTTGTTTGGCGATGACAACGATATCGCCATCATCCACCAGTGCGTCAATCATTGAATTTCCTTTGACGCGCAAGGCGAATA
>CBKYSX010000888.1:0-2210 GCA_966690745.1 uncultured Ardenticatenales bacterium | reverse complement strand
CTGACCCGCCCCTACAACCGATACACCCATCAACGTTGTGTCATCATATGAGGGGTAGCCGAAATGCTACATACCTTACACACCATACACACCATCGCCGTTTCGGATTATCATATGTCCTATGATGACCGACAGCCCGCCGTCCCACATCCTTGCCCGCCATTATCCTGCATTGGCGCAAAGTCTTGCCGTGCTAATCGAAGCACAGCAATGGGAAGCCGCCGCTCATCTGGTAACGGTGTTGGGCAATTATTGGGAGAACCACGAGCATCTATCCGAAGGGATTTACCACACGGGCGAACTGGTTGCCGCCACACCCCCCTCGGTTCTGCCTCCACTTTTAGAAATCAAAGTAAATCTTCTGCTGGGCAATTTATATCGTCATCATGGCGTGTACCCCACCGCCATCGCCCTCTACCAACAGACATTGCCCGACCCCACCACGCTTACAGACCCCCATCTGTACACTGCTTTGTTGAGTGGATTAGGCGAAATTGCCTTCCGTCGCGGCGACTACCCCGCCGCGACGGCTTACTATCAAAATTATCTTGAGGTAGGGCAAGCGGCGGAGGATACTGCCCTGATTGCCGATGGGCTGAATGCGTTGGGGCGCATCGCCGCCATCACCCAAAATCCTGCCGGGGCAATGGAACTTCACCACGAGGGTCAGGCATTGGCGCAACAGGCGAAACATCTCATGGGAATCGGTTGGTCGCTGAACGCGCAGGGGGAAGTAGCACGCATCGAGGGCAACTACCAACAGGCGCGGGATTTGTTTCTTGCCGGACGCACCATCTTTCAACGGCTCGACAATCCTGCCACGACGATGTTGGTAACACAGAATCTGGCATTCGCGCTTCTGTATAACGGACAATACGACGAAGCCGAACAGTTGCTCACGACAGCCCTTCGTTTCTGGCAACGGGGACCCTCCCGCCACGCCGTCGCCCTCTGCCTGATCGGACTGGCGCAACTTGATATACACCACCATCATTATCCACAGGCGGCGCAACGGTTGGCATTGGCAGAAGCCACCTTGAAACACATTGGGGTCGTGCTGGAATTGGGGGACGGGCAAGCCTGCGCCGAAGCGATGGATGAAGTCCAACGTCACATCGGGCAGGAACGGTATTGGCACATCGCCTCCACCCTCCACCATCACCCGCTTGCACCATTACTTCTGGAAAATGCCACACTTGCCCCCGCGCCATCTGACAACCCTCTGCTCACCCCCCGCGAGGTTGAACTGATTGCCCTCGTTGCGCAAGGATTGAGCGATAAAGCCATCGCTACCCGCCTTACCATTAGCCCTCATACGGTCAATGCCCACCTCCGCGCCATCTATCGCAAGCTCAATGTCACCAACCGTACCGCCGCCATCGCCGCCGCCCGCCGGCAAAAATACCTGATTTAAGGGATAGGCGTGAGGAGTGAGGATGTAGTAGATTTGGGATGTAGGAAGCAGGACGCAAGACGCAGGACGCAGAAACGACAAATTCACCACAAAGAACACAGAGAACACAAAGACAACAAAAAACAATTCTGTCGTTCTTTGTGAACTTTGTGCCTCTTCGTGTGCTTTGTGTTCCTGCCGTAAGTCGTTCGTCGTTTCTGCGTCTTGCGTCCTGTACCACCACTCTCATCTCTCGGCTCTTTTTATGCACTACACAGAACTCTATAATTCCCACACCGTATCGGAGGAGACCGCCGCCTTCCTAAAGGCGATGCCCAAAATCGAATTGCATATCCATCTGGAAGGAGCGACCGACCCGCAGACGATTTACGCGATGGCGCAACGCAACCATATCCCCCTGCCCGTTTCATCGCCGGGAGAATGGGAACGCGCCTACACCTTTCGCACTTTCGACCAATTCATTCAGTTGTACCGGCTGGCGGCAACGGTTCCCCGCACCCGCGAGGACTACACCCTGATGATGGAAGGGTATATGCGCCAACAGGCAGAGCAGAATATCCCCTACAGTGAGGTCTTTCTTAGTACTGCGTTGCACCTGCATAAACTTCCTGCTGATGAACTGTTGGGGGCGTTGGCATTGGGTATCCGGCGCGGCAACGCCGCGTTTGCGACCGGCGCCGCGTTCGCTCTCACCACCGTAATCGTGACCTGATCGGTCGTGACGAGCGAACCGGACGACGAACAGCAATTGTCGGTCACGGTAAGCAGCAGCTGATTCGCCCCATCAGGGAGGCGC
>CBKYSX010000887.1:0-2213 GCA_966690745.1 uncultured Ardenticatenales bacterium | reverse complement strand
CCCGGGGCGGCTTTTTTATTATTGTTCGGCACGTAATTGATGGAGAATTTCAATCGGGGCAACCAGAATGAGGGTATCTCCGGTATTTAGCACGGTTTCCGCCGCCGGACTGACGATAACCTCATGAGTAGGGCGCACGATGGCTAAAACGATGGCTCCAAAACGATTTCGCAATTGGCTGTCCCGTAAAGCACGCCCGACAAAGGGGGAATCCTCCCGTATGGTGAGTTGTCCCATTTCGTTATCCGTCCCTTCCCCGTATACCACCGCATTTAGAAAATCATAGACGGCGGGGCGCACCATTGCCACTGCCATCCGTTGTCCACCAAAAACATAGGGGCTGGAAACAATGGAAGCCCCTGCACGATAGAGTTTGCTTTCCATTTCGGGTAAAGCGGCGCGGGCGACAATCTTTAGGGTAGGGTTCAATCCTTTTGCACTCAATACAATCAAAACATTCCCCGCATCGCTACTGACCACCGAAAATAATCCTCGGGCGCGTTCCACTGCCGCCGCCTGCAAGGTTTCATCACGGCTGGCATCCCCAATCACAAAAGGGATATGGTTTTCCAGTAACGTATCTTCTATTGTCAGGTTAGTGTCTATTACCACAACGGGTATATTGCGCCTTTTTAGTTCGCGGGTGATTTCCTGCCCCATCCGTCCATAACCGCAAATAATGTAATGGTCTTGAATGCTCGCCAGACGATTTTTCACATCACGCTCTCCTAATGTGCGCCAGATACGATCCCCCGCCATCACTTGAACGGCATTTTGGATAGCATACCCCGTTAAGCCAACCCCGGAAATAATGACAAATAAAGTAAAAACACGCCCGATAGGGGTAAGGGGTTCAACCTCACCATATCCAATCGTGGTCAGGGTAATGACGGTCATATACAGTGCATCTAACCACTGCATCCCTTCCAATAAAATGTATCCTACGGTTCCAACAAATAGCAATAATCCCAATAACAGGAGTGCAAGGCGAAGTTGCACTACCGCGTCAATATCGCCCCATGGCATCCGGCGCAGATATTTAAGAAATGCGCGACGAAACGATGATTGTTGCAAAGAAACATCCTTTACCCACAAAAAACGGGGAGCGACGAAATTGCCGCCCCCCGTTTTTGCCATACTTTTGGAATTCTTACCAATATCGCTTATGCACCATCGCGCAGGGTCCGCCGGAAATCACTTCAATACCGTTGTCACGGCAAAATTGCACGGCTTCCGCCGATTCCGCGCCTGGTTGCATCCAGACCCGGCGCAACCCCAATTCGTGACATTCCCGTACCACTTGTTCGGTAACATCGGGCGGTACCACAATATCTACCACTTCGGGAGTGATGGGTAAATCGGCAAGGGTCGGGTAAATTGTCTCTCCTTCAACAGTGCCCTCATGGGGATTTACGCCATACACTTCGTATCCTGCCGAACGCAAATCCCGAAAGATAATATTCCCGAATTTGCGCCGATTACTGCTGACTCCAACTACTACCCAGACCCTATAATTTACGAATTCCTCTATCAATGACATATCGTTTTCCTTTGGTGTGTTGTGTGGGTTCGACGCTCTAAAGTGTAGTCATCACTTAAAATGTTCCCTATTCAATAGAAAACCGCGTATGTAGAAAAAGGCGGGCAGGATTTTTATTTTCACATTTAGGAGCGTACTCCTAAATGTACGGGAAATAAGAAAGAAACCGGGTTTTCAATGGAAAGAAGGGCAGAAACCCGGTTTCAAGGCAAAAAAAGAGGGTTGCCATAAGCAGGCAACCCTCTTTTTATGTAGAGTATAAAATTTTAGTCGCGCCAGCGCAGGGTGCGGCTAATGATATCATCCACTTCGTCGTCGTCGTACCGGTTGCGGCGTTTATCGCCACCCTTTTTATCACGACGTTTCTTTTCGCGGGCGCGGTCAAAGGCATCCTTCATCGGCGAGGCAGGCTCAAAACCGACATCCTCTTCTTGATAGTCATACGAGGTATCAACCCGTTCCGACTCCGCCTTCATGGAAAGACTGACGCGATTGCGCTTCTTGTCCACACTCAGAACACGAACCTGAACTTCTTGCCCCTCAGCCAGAACATCGGAGACCTTGTTGACACGCTCATCCTGAATTTCGGAAATATGCACCAACCCGTCCGTGACCGCACCGATGTCAATAAAGGCACCGTAATCTACGAGGCTGGTAACTTTACCGGTAAGGG
>CBKYSX010000886.1:0-2216 GCA_966690745.1 uncultured Ardenticatenales bacterium | reverse complement strand
GGTGGAGGCGGGCGCGGTGGTGAACCAGGATGTACCGCCTAACACAGTCGGAGCCGGGGTACCGGCACGGGGGATACGCAATCGTGAAGCAGACGTGGCGCGGACGCGCCGGGAGCCGGTTTACTTTTGAATCAGTTTACCAGAGGTTCAGCAGTAAAGAGAGGTAACAATGGTCGTTGACAGTCATACCTTACTGGGTTCCCCGGCACGGTACATGGATAGCCCCTACCGTGAATCCCACATGCTCTCCGTTGTCATTCCCGCGCTCAACGAGGAAGAGGGAATCGCCGCCATCGTGGAACGGGTCCGCACCGCCGAGCGCGGCTTGCAAGAGGTGGGGGTCACATCGCTTGAGATTATCGTGGTGGATGATGGCTCAACCGACCGTACCGCCGAGATTGTGGCAAACTTACCAACAGCGCGGCTACTCCGGCATGACGGTAATCGCGGGTATGGCGCGGCAATCAAAAGTGGATTCAACAGTGCGCGTGGTGATTTACTGGCATTTTTAGATGCCGACGGCACCTACCCCCCCGAGAACCTTCCCACGCTCTGCCGCAAGATGCTGGAGCAAAATGCCGATGTTGTTGTAGGCTCGCGCCGCTCGGGCGCGGATAGCCATATGCCGCCCTTACGGCGGATTGGAAACTTCATCTGGTCGAATCTGGTCAGTATGCTCGGCAATCAGCGCGTAGCGGACCCTGCAAGCGGAATGCGGATTGTCCGACGCGAGGCTTTACCGAACCTGTATCCTCTGCCGGATGGGTTACATTTCACCCCGGTCATGAGCACACGCTCTGCCCATGAGGGGCTTCATGTTATTGAAGTGCCAATTCCATACGCGGAACGGTTGGGACGCTCGAAGCTCAGTATCGTGCGGGATGGAACCCGTTTCCTGACAACCATTCTGTGGACAGCTATGGAGTACAACCCGGTACGGTTGCTGGGCACAATCAGCCTCTTCGCACTCGGAATCGTGACACTCATCATACTTTCCCTTGTCGGGCTACGACTGCAAGGAGTCACTTCTCTTGGACCCTTGGGTGTATTCAGTGTCTTTGCCGCTTTAGTGCTGGCAGTGGCAGGGGTCAGTATCTTTGCCCTCGGAGCAACCTTCAACTATCTGGTGGCGTTGTTCCACCGCCGCCCCTTTAAGCAAGGTCTGTTTGGTCCGGCGATCTTCAACCCACCGTTGGATCGTCACTTTGGCTGGATGGGGATTATTTTGATGATTGTGGGGTTAACCGCCTCACTGGTCAGCCTTGCCTTGAGCTTGAACGGATGGGAAATCACGCGCCTCTGGTTCTGGATGCTTGGCAGTGCCCTCCTCATTCTGGTGGGGTTGCAACTGACGATCTCTTGGGTTGTCATGCGTGTGCTGGAAGCCCTGAGTGTACGGGAGTCCCGCATCAAAGCAGAGATGGATCTAAATGGTGCCGCGTAGGAGCAAGAACGCATGACCTTGAAAAAAGCCGACGAACGGAGTAATGAGGAAACGCAGGATGATATCCGCGTAAATCTGGGGACGCGGGCGGTTAAAAAACTGCGCCCGGCGCAATTCCCGGATGCGGGTGCGGCAGTACGCCATCAGACCCACACGCGCCCGCCCGGTGCTGTGGATGTACTGCTTGTCAACCCGCCTTCCCCCGATGGTGCTATATGGATTCGGACACAACATCGTGTGGGTCGCCGGAGCCGGGAAGAGATGGTGTGGCCGCAATGTTCTCTGGCGCAACTCGGAGCCATGCTCCACCCCGATTACTCCATCCATATTGTGGATGCGATTGCCGAACGCATGAGCTGGCAGGAGTTCGAGCGAATCCTGCGCGAGAAAGCCCCCAAATATTACATCACGCAATGCACCGCTCCGACCCTCACCAATGACATGTACGGGGTAATGCTGGCAAAAAGCCTGGGAGCGCGTACCATCGCCTTTGGGACGCACGTCACCCCCATGCCCGTTGAAACGATGCGTGATTTCCCCCCCCTCGATTTCATCTTGCGCGGCGAGCCGGAATTGACGTTCCGCGAACTGATTGACGTGCTGGAAAACCGGCAACTCGAGCGTCCTGAATGGGTGCAGTCCATGATTGAGCAGGCAGACCTCATGTGGGAACAAACCCCATTGCACGAACCGGGGACTCCCCTACAAGCAATGGATTTCTCGCGCATCCGGGGATTGGTCTGGCGGCACGGGGGCAAGGTTGATGTCAACT
>CBKYSX010000885.1:0-2216 GCA_966690745.1 uncultured Ardenticatenales bacterium | reverse complement strand
ACCACCGTACCATCTTGAGTCCGAATCGAAACTTCCGTGGCGGCAGAGGTGGCGGCAAAGGGCGCAAGGTGGGCAATCCTAATCTTAAAGTTGCCTGCCGCCGGTGCGGTGACATCATCCGCCAACGGGAACAGTTCCAGGGGCCAGCCATTTGCCCCACCAATTGCGGCAACGCTGTAATAGGTATCCGCCATCAAATTCACGGTGGCGGTAATCGCAGGGCTGGGTGCGCCGGTCGGGGTCACTTCCAGATCCAAATCAGTTCCCGAAGGCAAATCCACGTAAGCTCCCGTCGTTTCGGCAAAGGTGAAATCCGGGATGGTTGCCAGGGTGGTGGTGCCACTAATCACTTCCACCGTCACGGAAGCAGAACCGGAGGCGAAGGGGGCGGCGTGAATCACCCACGCCTTGGCGGGGTCGCCCCCGTTGGCGGCGGCAGTGCCGGAAAGGGTGGTTCCGGCGACGAGTGCGAACATCACTGCGAAGAGCAAAGCGGCAAACGGACGAAACATCGAGCGCATGGTACAACTCCTTATGCTTTTAGGTTGACTATTAGGGGGAGGAACAGGTGCGTTCCATGCGCTTTATATAACGGCTAACCGCGGTTTAACCGTGTGATTATTCTCACCCGTAGCCCTAAACAATTGCTAAACATTCTGTTATGATGAATTTAGGTAGAAATACAAAAGCGGTAAGACTTCTAGGATGAAGTCTTACCGCTCGCTTCTTTTGAGGCTATCGGAATTACGCCAACAACTGGTTTGCCTCTGCAATCGTCAGCGTTTTGTTGTAAACCGGGGCATCCGGTTGCTGGCGTTTGCCCCCTTCATGCAACGTTCCTGTGTCTACTGCGGCAAAGCCGATGGCTTCGATTAATCGGACAACGGTTGCTTTTGCTTCGGGGTCGTCCCCTGCAATAAAAATCACCCGCCGTACCTCAAGGGGTAGTTCTATATTACCCTGTGTTCGTAAATGCTCGTACCAAATCGTATTAAACCCTTTGACCACCCTTGCGCCGCGCAGATGGGTTGCCAACAGTTCGCTGGAAGTGGTTTCTTCGCGGTCTAATTCCGCAATGCTTCCATCGCGCCCGGGGTAATAATTGTTCGCGTCAATCACAATTTTGCCCTGTAGTTCGCTGGTGGGCAGGGTTTGGTATTTCCCAAACGGAATGGCGACCAATACCACTTCGCCAAAGGTTGCCGCCTCTTGAATGGTGGTGGCGGTTGCGCCATCCCCCAATGTCTGCACCAATGATTGCAAGGTGTCCGCTCCCCGCGAATTGGCAATCGCTACCTGATGCCCCGCTTCCACAAATAATTTTGCCGCCGTTGCGCCGATGTTCCCTGCCCCGATAATACCGATTTTCATGGTTGTGGTTCTCCCGTTTCCTATCGTGTGGCTATCAATTCTCCATCAGTCAAAGCATAATGAAGAGGTAAAGAGAGGTCAATCGGAAAATCGTTTAGGGCTTGGCGGTATGAGTATCGCCTTGATATAAAAAAGCACCCTTGACATCATCAAGGGTGCTTTTGAGACAGTAGGAAATCGAATTTACTGAATTTCGTAGGGCAGAAGCGCGAGGTGGCGGGCGCGTTTGATCATCAAAGAGAGTTGGCGTTGTTGTTTGGCGTTCAACCCCGATTTTCGGCGGGGGAGAATTTTACCGCGTTGGTTCATATACGCCTTCAACGTTTCCGAATCTTTGTAGTCAAACGTAATGCTACCGGCTTTCTTCATAATCCGCATTTGCCGTTTCACGGCGGCGGGGCGAGAGTTGGCGGAGGAGCGTCCGCCACGGCTGGGACCTGGTCTGGGCATGGAACACCTTTTATACGTGAGTGAGTGAGATAGAATAGTTGGGCTGTCTTAACCCTGAACTATAATGGCAAAGGGTGCAGATTTTGTAGGCGCCAGACCCCAAAAAGGTACGAAGGTATTTCGGCATTACGCTTTCTGCACTGCTACTTCTTAGTAACTTCCCATTATACAAAATAACCGTATGTCTGTCACATTTTCCGATGCACATTCATCCTATGTAATTCTTAAGCCTCCCAACGGGTGGGTTCTACGTGAAGCAATAGATCGTTTGATTGGTAGCGGTGCCACCGATGCACTGGATCGTATCCCCGAAAAACGGGATGGATTCGGACGGTTTATGCTCTGTGATGAAGTTCCGTTGTATACCCGCCTTGACCCTCACCCCGATGACCCGA
>CBKYSX010000884.1:0-2220 GCA_966690745.1 uncultured Ardenticatenales bacterium | reverse complement strand
GTCATTCCGCCGACCCCCATTCCGCCGCCCCCGCCGCCCGCGCCGGTGATACCCACCAGTCCGCCGCCGCCACCCCCGCCGCCGATACCCACCAGCCCGCCACCGCCGCCAACGGCGACCCCGCCGCCCTTGTACATTCTTTCCGACCTGTTGGGCGGACCGGATTGTAGTTATACGGGCATTTCCGGCACGGTTTACAATCGGGATGGTAGCCCCCGTGCGGGGGTCACGGTGGAAGTCTTTAACGAATTTGGATTCCGCCTCGCGCCCGTCACCAATAATAACGGTTTCTATGAAGCCTTCTTGGATAGCCGCCCACGCGCCGATTTAGCCGGACCGTGGCATATTCAAGTATTGGAAAACGGAATACGCAACAGTAATGAAATTGTGGTCATCGTGTCCGGTTCCTGCACCAACAGCACCGACTTAACCAAAGTCGTGGCGAATTTCTATCGGACGCAGTAGCCAGCCCCGGACGTGAGGTTTCAACCTCATGGCAATAGAGGATACAATCGGGACACCGATGGTATCCTCTTCTTTTTGGGTTTGCACTTGCTATGACAATACGATGGATCGTCGCCGCCGTTGCCGTCCTCTTTTCGGTGTGGCTCTACTACCCCGGATATATGACCTATGATGCCATAGACCAACTAACACAAGCGCGGGAGGGGGTCTTTCGGGATTGGCATCCCCCTCTGATGGCGGTGGCGTGGGGAGTATTAGACCGTATCGTTCCCGGTCCCGTATTGATGTTGCTCTGGCAACATCTGATGTTCTGGGGGGGATTGACGTTGCTGTCGGTGCGGCTGAAAGGATGGCGCGGCATTGCCTTCATGCTCATTGTAGGGCTATTTCCCCCCATTCTTGCCACCCTCGGCGCGATTTGGAAAGATACCGCTTTTGCAAGTGCCTTACTGTTGGCAACCGGATTGCTAAGTTGGGCGCAACAAAGGGCATCGGGCAGAATTGCCTCACTCGCCTTATTGCCCCTGTTTTACGGCTTGGCATTGCGCCACAATGCCGCCCCCGCCCTGATTCCCCATTTCCTCTGGTGGGCATGGCTGGTGACGCGCCATTGGAATGCCCCCCTCTCGCGCCGGTGGCTGAATACTATCGGGCTCGGCGGAATGGTACTGGCGGGCATGGTGCTGGGAGTGCTCTGGATAAACGGGCGATTGAGTACCTACCCCACCTACCCCTTTCAGCAGATTTGGGTGCATGATGTGGTGGCGGTATCGCTGGCGCGGGGCAAAGTGCTGTTGCCGCCCGAACTGAACGACCCTCCGTTTACAATGGAACAATTAGAGGCGATTTACACCCCCGAATCGGTGGTGCCCCTTTTTTGCTGTACGCCCGAACCGCGCCGTATCGAACAGGTGCGTTATCGAACACGGGGCTACAAAGTGGATGCCCTCTTTGCCCGCTGGTTGGAGGTCATTCCCCAAAACCTCCCCGCCTATGCCGCCCATCGCGCCACCATTCTAACCTCAATGATAGGCTGGGGGCGCGAAACCGTCTGCTATCCATTGGAAACCCGCACCGACCCCAACCCTCTGGGCATTACCTCTACCCCCTCCCCCTTCAACCGATGGCTGACGGAGCAGGTATTCCTGCCATTACAAAATAGCCTGTGGTTTCGGGTCTGGTTCTACTGGGCAATCAACACCCTGCTGGTCGTAGGAATCCTTTGCTTTCGTCCCCTGCGCCGGTCCCCGCCGATGGTCTTAACCTTCAGTGGTTCGCTTTATATGCTCCCCTATGCCATCGCCGCCACCCAATGCGATTTCCGTTTCAGTTGGTGGATGATGGTTGCAACGGTGACGGCAGGGGCGTTATACTTAGGGGGACGTACCACCAATAGCCGTACTGATACTCCCATAGGACGCGGGACACAGGACGCAGGAACGGCAACGACATAGGAAACCATAGAGAACACAAAGTGTGCATCGCACATGCGCGTAGCGAACAGAGAACGACAGATTTTAATATTTTTTTCCGTTCTTTGTGAACTTTGTCTTCCTTCGTGTTCTTTGTGGTTTCTGTAAGCCGTTGCCGTTCACTCATCACTTTTCACTGACCACTGCCATTCCCCCGTCCCCAAAAGGAACCATACATGAGCGATTTTACCTTACCCACCCCCGGCAAAGTGCTGGTGATTTTGGCGCACCCCGACGACCCCGAATTTGGGGCGGGCGGCACCATCGCCAAACTCGCGGCGCA
>CBKYSX010000883.1:0-2224 GCA_966690745.1 uncultured Ardenticatenales bacterium | reverse complement strand
GAAGAAAGTCGCACCCAAAACCTCCCCCTCACCATTCATGTTGAACGAAATAACCCGGCGTTGGCATGGTATCACCGTTTGGGGTTCAAAATGGTGGAGGATAAAGGAGTTTATTTTCTGCTGTCAGCAGAAAAATCCTCCAAGGATTAGGGGATACGATAACGCTTATCGTGCTAACAATCCTACTTTTAGGAGTACAAAACCATCAGGGGTGATATACTCGCTATCATCCTTTATTCGATCTACTTATGGAACTTGATAAAGTCACTGCCGCCGACTTCGTACCGTACCTGAATACACCGTTTCATGTACGGCTCAATGAAACGGAAACCCTTCCTATTGCTCTGACAGAAGCAGTAGAAAAATCGTCCACGTTATCTGCCCCCGGTGCAGGGCGAACCCCCTTTGCCCTGCGTTTTCACGGACAGCATCGCGGCTATTTGCCCCAACAGATATGGCAATTGGAACATGAAACGTTGGGCATTTTAGAGATATTTCTGGTTCCGCTCGGTCCTGATGGCAATCGCGGAATGCAGTACGAAGCCGTTTTTAACTAATCCCTATCGAATCCGACGTAACGCATCACCACACCCTTTCAATGAGGTACCAGATGTCCCCCTTCAAGGCAATCCCCTTTCGTTCCTTCGGTCGCTTTATCCTTGCCATTGGTTTAGCGTTGGCACTCTTATTATTAACAGTAAGCTTGCCCCAAACGACGGTGCAAGCCAGCGACTCACCTGCCGCCCCGCTCTTATCTGTACCCTTTACCATTAGCAACCCTGCCGATACAGTCGTAGCCGCACCCTTGCTTGCCCCGGCTATCTCTGCCAGCAAACGGGATGTCTTACAGATTGATGTCAATGGCAACTCACAAGCCAATCCGGGGGATACGATCCGATACACGGTTCATATTACCAATACCGGACCCGACCCCGCTACAGGCGTTGCTTTTAATGATACGATTGATGCCAACACCACCCTTATCGCGGGATCGGTGAATGTGTCGCCATTGGCGCGGGATGATAGTTATACCGCCGTGGGCAATACGTTGTTAGAGGTTGGGGTCACAGCTTCGGGCTTTCCGGCAGTTACCGCCGCCGGGTCGGTACTGGATAATGATAGTGAGTTCTTAGGGGATACCTTTACCCTACAAGCCCCATTGCCCACGATCTCCGCCAATGGAGGTACTGTGGCAATGAACAGTGCGGGGAACTTTACCTATACCCCACCTGTCGCCTTTACCGGAACCGATACCTTTACCTATACCATCACCGATGGGGATTTGACGGGTACCGGAACGGTGACAATTACGGTGTCGGAGCGGGTCTGGTATGTTCGCAACAATGCGGCGGCGGGGGGAACCGGGCGTTCGCATCAGCCCTTCAACACCTTAGCCGCCGCCCAAACTGCTTCTTTGGCTAATGACCATATTTTTGTCTATCGCGGAGATGGCACAACCGCCAACCAGAACGCCGGGATTGCGCTGAAAAATGGGCAACGGCTGATCGGGGAAGGGGTCGCGTTGGTCGTGAGTGGCTTCACGTTGGTTCCCGCCGGAACACGTCCAATTATTGCGGGCGGAGCCGGAACCGGGGTTGCGCTCTTGCAAAACAATACGGTACGTGGATTAGATATCGGGAATAGTACGCCCGGCATCAGTGGAACTAACTTCGGAACGCTCACCCTTGATACGGTTTCCATAAATTCCAATAACGCCGCCATCATTTTGAACAACGGGACCGCCAATGCCACGTTTACGAACGTTACCTCTACGGGCGGTAATGTGAACGTCAACCTTTCAACAGTAGCGGGCACGGTCAATCTGGGAACGGGGGCATTAAGCGGGGCAACCTCCTATAACCTGCTAATGAATCAGGGCACCGCTACGGTTTCTTATGGGGGAACCATTACGGCAGGAAATAACACACGTCCGGTCGAAATTACCAATAAAACAGGTGGTTCCGTTACCCTAAGTGGCTTGATAAGTACTGCCGCCGCTACGACAAGTAACGGGGTCTTCCTTGATAGTAATACAGGGGGTGGAACCTATGCCTTCACGGGTGGAGTTCAGCTCAATACAGGCGGCAACCCGGCTTTTACCGCCACAAGCACGGGGAACTTGGAAGTCACCGGGGCATCCAATACCCTGACCACCACAAATGGTCAGGCGATCAATATCGCGAATACCAATCGTACCGCCAATGGTATTACCTTCCGTTCCGTT
>CBKYSX010000882.1:0-2230 GCA_966690745.1 uncultured Ardenticatenales bacterium | reverse complement strand
GAAGGGGGTCTACGAACGTTCGGATGATACCGTGCGGCGGTTGGAGGGAGTCGAGATTGTGAAGGGGGTGGTGGCGGGCGAAACTCCCCCTGATGAGGTGGGTGTGCTGGAAAATGGCTTGTTGTTCCGCGTCAATATCACCACGGGGCATAAAACGGGCTTCTATTTAGATCAACGGGTCAACCGGGCGTTGGTGGGGGCGGCGGCGCGGGGCAAAACCGTCTTAAATGGTTTTGCCTATACAGGGGGATTTTCGGTCTACGCGGTACAGAACGGGGCAACCCATGTTACCAGTGTGGACAGCAGTTCGCCCGCCTTAGAACTTGCCCATGTCAATTTTGAATTGAACGGGCTGGACCCCGAAAAACATGACTTTATCGAAGCCAATGTCTTCCATTATTTGCGGGATATGAAAGAAGCGGGGCGCACCTTTGATATCATTGTGTTAGACCCGCCCAAGTTCGCCCAAAGTCAATCCCAATTGGACTCCGCCACACGGGGCTATAAAGACATTAATATGAATGCTTTGCCCCTGCTCAACCCCGGCGGATTGCTCTATACCTTCTCCTGTTCGGGGTTGGTGTCGCCCGACCTGTTCCAAAAAGTCGTTTTTGGCGCGGCATTGGATGCGGGCATTAACGCACAAATCCTACAACCGCTCTGGCAATCGCCCGACCATCCCGTCGCATTGACTTTCCCGGAAGGGGCATATCTGAAGGGGCTGGTGGTGCGGCGGGTGGAGTGAACGGCAGTGAAGAGTGAGCGAAAAATTCAATCCGAGGCACAAACCTGTAGCTGTTGTATCGGAGCCTTTTGCCTCATATTTATAGAAGTTTCTATTTAGAAATTGTGGGAAAAGACGGTTTCAAAAATAAATTAAATCTGTTTTTCTTGACGACCTTGTTCTATAAAGATGATAACCCGATTGGTAAGGTTACGCCTAGCATTTCCTAATTCGTTAGACATTTCTACGAATTGCTTAAATTGCGTATGATATACCCTCACTTAACAATAGCCACCGATGGAACAGGCGCAACTCCCCTTGCGCCTGTTTCGTGAAAACGAGCGTCAAAAGGCTACCTAGCTTTAGACGGAAATTCAGATGAGTGTAGCGATAGTAACCGGGTCGGGCGGATTAATTGGCTCTGAAGCGGCGGCATTTTTTGCCCGTTTGGGGATGGACGTTATCGGGATTGATAACGACATGCGCCGCTATTTTTTTGGCGATGAGGCAAGCACGGCATGGAATGCCGCCCGTTTGCAAAGCGATTATCCCACCTATACCCACTATGATTTGGATATTCGGGATAATGACGGCGTTCAAAGCCTCTTTAAGAAATATGGTCGGGAGGTAACGCTGATTATCCATGCGGCGGCGCAACCCTCGCATGATTGGGCGGCGCGGGAACCCCAGACCGACTTCACGATTAACGCCAACGGCACCCTAAATTTATTGGAAGCCACGCGCCACCATGCGCCCCATGCGACCTTTATTTTCACCTCTACCAACAAAGTCTATGGTGACACCCCCAACCGTCTGCCTTTGATTGAAGCCGAAACACGCTGGGAAATAGAAGCAAGCCACCCCTACGCGCCCGGTATCCGTGAGGATATGTCTATTGACCATACCCTGCACAGCCTCTTCGGAGCCTCCAAAGTGGCGGCGGATGTCCTGGTGCAAGAGTACGGACGCTATTTCAGCATTCCCACTGCCTGTTTCCGGGGCGGCTGTCTGACCGGACCCAACCATAGCGGGGCACAATTGCACGGCTTTCTCGCCTATCTGATGAAATGTGCCATGACCGGTCAGCCTTACACCGTCTTTGGCTACAAAGGAAAACAGGTTCGTGATAATATCCACAGTGCTGACCTAATTCGTGCCTTCCACGCGTTCGCACAAGCCCCCCGCATTGCCGAGGTCTATAACATAGGCGGCGGGCGGGAAAGCAACTGTTCGATGTTGGAAGGGATTACCCTGTGCGAAGAGATTACGGGGCGGCGCATGAATTGGAGTTATTCCGAGACCAACCGGGTCGGCGACCATATCTGGTGGATTAGCGACCTGAGCAAATTCCGCGCCCATTATCCTAACTGGCAATTGCAATATGATGTTCCCGCCATTCTGCATGAAATCCACGCGATGAACGAGGAACGGTGGGTAATGGCGTAGAAACTTACTTTTATCGGTTTGGCTCCCTCCAAACCGATAAAAGCAACCAAAAGATTGCTG
>CBKYSX010000881.1:0-2230 GCA_966690745.1 uncultured Ardenticatenales bacterium | reverse complement strand
TCTTTTACACCCAGCCTCAACTGCATACCTCCAATATCTTCACTTTCCTTATAGAATAGAGTTACCCTTCTTCTGTGATTTGTAACAAGGTCTCAAACCACTCTACAGCATCAGCGAGGCGGTGCGCCTGTTTTGCGGCACGGTCTATGCCGTAATGCAGTGCCGCAAAGGTATTCCAATCCCGAATCCGTAAGGCTTGCACCTCCCGCGATTTGCCTTTAGCTCCGGCAATCCAATCAAACAGAGCGATAATGGGAAATCGCGGGTCACTGGCAAGGGTAGTCCCCATTTCTGCTTCACTCTCGTAGCCCAATGCGCCATACAGTGAGGTAGGGATGGTAGGTTGCCCGACTTTTCCTTTTGCACAGGCAAGAACGCCTACGGCAAGTTTGGGGTCAAGCCCCAATTCGTCTGCAATCGCCGTGAGCAATCCCCCGTAGAGATTCCACGCCCGTACCACCCGCCCTACCAATGGCTCTGCACCCGTTGGGGCGGCGATGGTCATCGGGGGTTGGAGCTGGGCTTCCGCCACCGTTTGAACCTGCCAGAGAAAATCACCCCAATTTCGGTTTCCTCCGCCATCAAATGGTGCAATGGCATCGGGTAGTTCGGCTTTTATGGCTTGTCGCTCTTCTTCTGTGAGGTTGGGCAAGCGGTCAACCGGTAGACCCTTGTACAAACTGCGCCGCTCTTCCGCCAACCCTTCCGGGGTCATTCCGGTGCGGCGGAGCAGGGTCCATAACGGCAACCCCAACTTCGTTTCAGCGCGGGCGAAGGCGTTAATCATTTCCTGATTGATGTACTCCCCCGGTTTAATAACGTGATAAATCCCCCGCGCAAACAAGGTGCCTTCCCGTTGCCGCCGCCGAATCAACCCGGCTTTGGGGCTACCTTTGGCAAAAACCCAGCGTCGCATTTCTTCCGGCACACTCTCATACTCGTCATTGTTCAAACGGATGCGTAAAGCAGAATCAGCAAAATGACCCCTGCCGATATTGAAGGCAAAGCTCACCAATGCTTCATATTGATGGGCTTTCAAGGGAACATTGACCTGCTCCTCAATGATTCGTTCGGCATTGGTAAGGTCATTTCGCAGTAAGTCGAATGCCTGCTCGCGGGTAATTCCCTGCTGAAAATGACCGGGTTCGCTCCCGTTAATCGGTCCTAAATGTACCAGATGCCCGAAACCGATGGTGGCGTGGTTGGCGGGGTCGTTATATAACTGCGCGGAAAATCCTTCAAACTCGGCGACCATTTCGACCAATGCTTGGGATAGACTAGACATAGAAGTACCTCACTGAACGGTACGATAAGAGTGGGGATTGCACCTGAGAGAATAAACGCAGGACCAACCCAAAGCTGTCTATCCAAAAGTCGCACCCTCGTTTTATAATCTCCATTACGCACTCGCTGTCTGAAAGGAGTTTCACATGAACGTTCGGGAGCATACTGAGAATATCAGTGATGAAGCAGTTTACGCCGCAACGGGGCGTAGTTGGGAAGCATGGTTTACCCTGCTGGATGGGGAGAATGCCGCCACATTATCCCATAAAGCACTCGCGACGCATATTGTAGAGGCACATGGGGCTTCGGGGTGGTGGGCGCAATCTATTACGGGCGCATACGAACGGGCGCGGGGTCTGCGCCAAAAGCACGAAATGCCTGGTGGCTATAAAGTGTCGGTCAGTCGGGTGGTCAATGTCCCTTTACCTAAATTGTATCAGGCGTGGGAGGATGGGGAGCAACGACACCAATGGTTGGGGGAGCATCCCTACATTTCTACCACTGCCCGCGAAAACAAATCGCTTCGGGCGGTATGGCATGACGATACCCGGATTTCTGTGATGTTTTATGCCAAAGGGGATGAAAAAAGTCAGGTGGTGGTAGAACACAGCAAATTGGCGGATGGCGCGGATGCAGATACCCGTAAAGCCTTTTGGACGGAACGATTGGACACACTGAAGGCATTGCTGGAAGGCTAACAGATTCCCGCCTCCGGTTCCGCATTGCTTCCCCGGAACTACCGGAAACTGACGACTGTGTGGCACAAAAGTTTTGTCGTGTATTTCTAAAAGAGGTTACAGCCGAAAAAAACGACAACCCACCCCCTAGCCCCCTCCCAAGAGGGGGAACTCCTACGATAACTCTCTAGATACGTACAAACTTTGCACTTCACTAACCAATCGGCAGAAATCTTACCTGCGATAATGGTAATAATACACCTCGGTGA
>CBKYSX010000880.1:0-2239 GCA_966690745.1 uncultured Ardenticatenales bacterium | reverse complement strand
CCCTTCTCCCCCTATCCAACATAGAGAGGGGGTCGGGGGGTGAGTCTACGGCGGGCGGGTCAACGGGTGCATTTTGGAAGGTAGAGGTACGCCTGACCCGCCCCTACGATAAAAACCCCCTGCGTCCTTGCTCCTTTGCGCCCCTGCGTTATGTTGTTTCCGCTTTCCGCGTCCTGCGTCCCGTTGTTACGTGGCGCGGCTCTGGCGGCGGAAGAGCACCCACGCGAGGAAGATGAGCAGAACGGTCATGCCCACGAGTGCCGCGACATCTATCAGATTGGCGGGTCCGCCCGTAAGCATGATGGTTTGCAGGTTGCGGATGGCGTAGGTGACGGGAAGCAGGGTAGAAACCCAACGCACTTCGGGAATCAACCCGGAGAGGTTGAGGAAGAAGCCGCTAAAGAAGACCGATGCCAGCAGGAGCAACATAGAGTATTGCACCGCCTGACTTTCGCGCCCCGATAATGCCGACAGCAGTAACCCCCACGCAATACTCGCCAGAATTTCCAGCAGAAGGATTCCGAAAAATTGCCATTCGTTGCCGTATAACGGTACGCCCAGCACATAAATTAGCAGAACCGTAAGGAGGAGCGTGAGGGCAAACGTGAGCAACAGATAGCCCAGCGTTTTACCAATCAGCACTTCCATCGGGCGAACGGGCGACACCTGAAAAATCTCAATCGAACCCTGTGTGCGTTCCCGCACCAAACTGAGCGCGGCAAAGGTGAGCGCGATATGTTGCGCCAGCAATGCCAGCACCGCCGGGGCATAGAAGCCGACATAGTTGGGTTCAAACAGGGAGATGTTTTCGCTGGCGAGTTCCAACGGCGCAATCAGGATTTCAGGCGGAATGGAGGTAACGCTGGAGGCGGCGGCATCAAAATCGCTGAGCAGTTGGCGGGCATCTTCAATCCGCTCCCGATAGGATTCGACATCGGGGTCTATGGCGCGAAGCCCGTCACGGATGGCAATCAATTCAGTGCGAAACTCGGAGAGCCGCGTGCTGAGATTGCGGATATTTTCTTCTTCTTCCGGCGATAGCACAATCCCCGAGCTGGTAATCAGCCCGATGAGCAATTGGTTGGTGCTATCCACCGAGCCGACGGTGGCATCGGTTTCGGTAATAATCAGATCGAGCTGGTCGGCGGCGGTTTCGACATCACCGCTATCCAACGTTTCGATGAAGGTATCCAGATCGCCCCGCGTATCTTCGGCAAAGGTTTGGATGATGGAGGCAACCCCTTGCCCTTCCGCCGCCACCCGCGCCGCCAATTGGTCGTTGATGTAGCCGAGGAAAAAGTTGGAGCCAAAGGTAATCCATTGGGCGCGTACCGGGTCTACAGTGTTCATGTAGACCGTAATCGGAATTTTTCTGCCCTGAATCAGAATGGAGTAGGTTTCGCGGGGCATGACGGCGACCAAATCCACATCGCCCCGCCCTAATTGCGCCAACGCCCCTTCTTCATCGGCGGTCACTTCTTGCAAGGGGAAATCGGGACCAAAATTCCATTCACGCTCCCGCATATCGGGGGGGAGTTCGGCATCTTCGGGAATGACAAGAATGGTTTCCACCGGGGCTTGCCGCCCGGTGAAGCCCAAACCAAAAAGCAACAGAATCAGAAAGGGACCCGCAATCAGCACCAACAACAGGCGGGGCTGGCGCATCACATCCAGAATTTCTTTGGTAACAAAAGCAAGGAGACGGCGGATTAAGGAACGCATCAGGGTTTACCTTTTGTGGTTCGCGGCTTCGCGCCGTTTTTGATCTTCATACCGTCGCACCAATCGAACAAAAACTTCATCAAAATTGGGCGTGACTTCGCCAATGGATTCAACATGCGTTCCGTTATCTTCAAAGACTTTAAGAATGTCCCGCATGATGGTTTCGGCTTCCCCCGATACGGTCAGGCGTAGGTGGTATTGGTCGCCCACACGGTTGGGACCATCTATATTCAGAACCCGCTCCATGCCATACAGTTTGGAAATGGCGGCGGGGGACGGGGAATCGGCGGTGAGTTCGACAATTTCGCCGCCAAGTGCCTGTTCGCGCAGTTCCGCCGGGGTACCGCTTGCCGCCATGCCGCCACCCGACAGTATCGCCACATCTTTACAGTATTCGGCTTCGGTGACGTATTGGGTGGTAACGATGATGGTGGTGCCTTCTTGTTCGTTCAGGCGGCGAAATTCTTTCCAGAATTTGTCCCGCAGGATCGGGTCAATCCCCGCCGTGGGTTCATCT
>CBKYSX010000879.1:0-2241 GCA_966690745.1 uncultured Ardenticatenales bacterium | reverse complement strand
GCCCTTGTCGCCGCCCTTGTCACCGCCGCCAAACTCACGATGGCGGAAGGGGATTTGGGCGCAGTAGGAACCCCGATAGCCGTCAATGCCTCCCATCTTCAACGATTGCTGGACGCAGGATTTTTGCCGTGCCTCGCCCCGATTTGCATCAGCGAATCGGGCGATTTGTTCAATGTCAATGCCGATCATGTCGCGCAGGCGGTAGCAGTTGCCCTACAAGCGGAACAACTGATATTCCTCACCAATGTTCCCGCCGTTGCGATCAAGGGTAACCCGGTTGCCGCCATGACCCCGCATGACATTGAATCTGCCATTGCTGCCGGAGCAATCACCGGCGGCATGATACCCAAAACCCGCGCCGCGACTGCCGCCATCGCCGCCGGGGTGCAATCGGTGGTCATTACCAATTTGGACGGGCTTGCGGCAATCGGACGGGGAACCATAGCCGGAACCATAATAAGAAGTACATAGTGCATAAAGGCGCATCTACGACACAGGTAGTTGCCGTTGTCGTTTAGGCAATATGTACTATGCACTATGCAGGAATATCGGAGCAAGAGAATGGACACCAACGAATTAATCGCCCTCGAACACGAGGTTATGGTCCAAAGTTACAAACGCCCCCCCTTCGTGATTGAACGGGGCGAAGGCGCGTATGTCTGGGATTCGGAAGGCAATCAATACTTAGATATGGTGGCGGGAATTGCCGTGAACGCCCTCGGCTACGGTGATAAAGGCATGGCGGAAACCATCCGCGCCCACGCCGATGGGCTGTACCACACCTCCAACCTCTACCTGACCCGCCCCCATGTCGAATTGGCGAAAAAACTGGTGGACTCCTGTTTTGCGGATCGCATCTTTTTCACCAATAGCGGCACGGAAGCCGTCGAAGGGGCATTAAAATTTGCCCGCAAAGTGGCATACGAACAACGTCACAACACCGAAAAGCATGAAATTGTCGCCTTCACACATTCTTTTCACGGGCGTTCGATGGGTGCGTTGGCGACCACTGCCAATGCCAAATACCGCAAACCGTACCAGCCACTTATCGGCGGGGTACACTTTGCCGATTATAACGACCTGACCTCTGCCCTCGCGCTGATTACCGACAAAACTGCCGCCGTCATTCTGGAACCCGTGCAGGGCGAAGGGGGCATTATGCCCGCCAAAACCCAATTTCTGGCGGGGCTTCGGCGCAAATGTGATGAAGTCGGCGCATTGCTCATTTTCGACGAAGTGCAATGCGGTATGGGGCGCACGGGTCTGCTCTGGGCGCACCAGTGGACCGAAATCACCCCGGATATCATGGTAACGTCCAAACCCTTGGGCGGCGGCTTACCCATCGGGGCAATCCTTGTCACCGAAAAAGTAGCGCGAGCCATTCATGTCGGCGATCATGGCTCCACCTTCGCGGGCGGACCCTTCATTACCGCCGTCGCCACCTATGTTTTTGACCGTATCAGCGACCCCGCCTTCTTAGACCATGTAAAAGAAGTCGGCGGCTATATGGGCGAACAACTTAGCGACCTTGCCGCCAATCACTCCATTATTAAAGAAGTGCGCGGTCGCGGCTTGATGTGGGGCATCGAACTGGACGAAAAACTGCCCACTGCCGACCTGATTCAAGCCGCCCTGAAAGAAGGCTTGCTCCTCGTCGGTGCCGGGCGCAACACCATCCGTATCGTTCCGCCCCTCATCATCGAACAGGCGCAGGTAGACGAACTGGTAACGAAATTAGATACCTTATTAAAGACTGTAGAAGCTGTTTAGGAATAGTGATATAGAAGATTCCCACCCCCGGTTCCGCCTTCGCTATACCGGCGGCTACCCGTAAGCTAACGATATTACAAATGTCGTTGCCGTTCGCTTATTGGTAGCCGCCAGTGGAGCGTAGTGAAACTGGCGGACGCTGGCGGACGCGGAAACGAACATAAACGCGGACGCAGGGAACCCATATCTACCTTTCCCAAACAGTTGGAGTCCGACGATGGACGCAGATTCCATTACCATACGCCGTGCCGCCCTTACCGATGCTCAGGCAATCACCGATTTGGTCAACTATTTTGCGGTACAGGGGCAAATGCTACCCAAAACCATCTTGCAAGTCTTTGAACACTTGCGAGAATTTGTCGTTGCGGTAGATAAAGAGAATAATGTAGTGGCGTGTGGTGCGTTGCGCCTGATGTGGCACGACCTTGCCGATGCCTGACGAGAGATCCTGTGCTTGCTGGCGGAAGCGGC
>CBKYSX010000878.1:0-2247 GCA_966690745.1 uncultured Ardenticatenales bacterium | reverse complement strand
TACGACGGCTCGTGGACGGAGTGGGGCAACCTGGTGAATGTACCGATTGAAAAGTAATGAGATAACGACTGTATAGTGCACATTGCATAAACGACCTTATAACATCGTCGTATCCGTTGCCGTTTATGCAATATGCACTATGCAATAAGGACTAAGTATATGGCAACCGTATTCGTTCCCACCCCCCTCCGCCGCCTGACGGGGGGGCAAAGCAAAGTGACCATTGAGGCGGCAACCGTTAATGACATTATCGCCACTCTCGAAGAAACCTACCCCGGCGTGAAAGAACGCCTGCTCGACGGGGATGGCGAGGTCAAAAAGTTCATCAACATTTTCGTGGATGGCGAAGAAATCCGCGCCCTGCAAGGCGGAGCCACCCCCATTTCCGAAAAAAGCGAAGTTTCAATCATCCCCGCGATGGCGGGCGGTCAAGCCCTAGAGTGAAGAGATAAGAAATTAAGAGTGAAGAAATTTAAACTCTTCACTCTTATCTCTTAATTCTTCTCTCTTCTTATTAGAGGATTGATAGTTATGGCAGAGCGAAAATCGGGGCGGCAGTATCTGAATGAGATTAAGAGCCAGATTCCCGAAATTACGGTACACGAACTCCGCGAACGGCAACAACGCAACAAGGAATTGCGCGTGTTGGATGTGCGCGAACGGGATGAATTTGAACAGGGCTATGTCCCCGGCGCGAAATTTATTGCGCGGGGTCAGCTGGAATTAAACGTCGAAAACTGGGAACCGGATCGGGATGCGCCAATTGCTGTTTATTGCGCGGGGGGCAACCGCAGTGCCTTTGCCACTAAAACGCTGAACGAGATGGGCTATACCAATGTCGTGTCCGTGATTGGCGGCTTCGGCGCGTGGAAGAATGCGGGCTATCGCTTCGACACCCCGTTCCGTTTCACCGACGAACAAAAAATCCGCTATTCGCGCCACACCCTTCTGCCCGAAGTAGGCGAAGCGGGTCAGGCGCGTCTGCTCCAATCGAAAGTGTTGCTGATTGGCGCAGGGGGGTTGGGTAGCCCTGCCGCGCTCTATCTGGCGGCGGCGGGGGTGGGTACAGTGGGCATTGTAGATTTTGACGTGGTAGACCTTTCTAACCTGCAACGCCAGATTCTGCACAATGTTGACCGTGTGGGGGTATCCAAAGTTGAATCCGCCCGCGAAACCCTCCGTAAACTGAACCCTGACGTAAAGGTAATTGCCCACAACGAACCGTTGAACTCCACCAACGTGATGGAAATCATTAAAGAGTACGATGTGATTGTCAATGGCTGTGACAACTTCCCCACCCGTTACCTCATCAACGACGCGGCGGTAATGGCGGGGAAACCTCTGGTGGATGGCTCTATCTTCCAATTTGAGGGACAAGTCACCGTCTATAACCACAACGGCAGTGCCTGTTATCGCTGTTTGTATCCCGCCCCGCCCCCGCCCGGCGAAGTGCCGAGTTGTGCCGAAGGCGGCGTGATTGGCGTACTGGCAGGGGTAATTGGGTCACTGCAAGCCCTCGAAGCCATCAAGATAATACTGGGTGTAGGGGATGTGCTGGCGGGTCGCTTGTTGCTGTTCGATGCCCTGGGCAACGACTTCCGCGAAGTCAAAGTGCGGCGCAACAGCCACTGCCCCGTCTGTGGCGATGACCCGTCCATTATCGAGCTGATTGACTACGAGCAATTCTGCGGTTCGCCCTTCCCCCGTATGGAAGAAGCCTTTGCCTGATGTTTTTGAACCACAGAGGACACAAAGAGCACAAAGACAACAAAACTCTGCCGTTCTTTGTGTCCTTTGTATTCTCTGTGGTTGATATAAGGGAAGTTTTATGAACGCCGCGTCTATTGTCCCACCCCATATGATGGTCAAAGCCGCCACACAACGCGCCTTTGACCATGCCCATGCCGCGCTCCACGACCACCACGCCTACCTGCACCGTCCGGTCAGTATCGTGGAGCGCGTAGGGGATACCCCCCTTCTGCAAATACGGAACCTCACAAAGGAGTGGGGCATTGCGCCGCAGGTGGAAATTTACGCCAAAGCCGAATGGTTCAACCCCGGCGGTTCGGTCAAAGATCGCGCCGCCCGCCGCATTATCGAAGAAGCCGAACGCACCGGGCAACTGACCCATGACAAAATCCTGATTGACAGCACCAGTGGCAACACGGGCATCGCCTATGCGTGGATAGGCGCAAGCAAAGGCTATAAAGTGACGCTGGTGATGCCCGAAAATGTCTCGGAAGAGCG
>CBKYSX010000877.1:0-2262 GCA_966690745.1 uncultured Ardenticatenales bacterium | reverse complement strand
AATGGCTACCGTTTGTCATGGAATACGGAGGAGATGATTAAGAGTATCTATCCCCATTGGCAAGGGGGCACCGGGCGGGTGTCCGTTGCGTACAAATGTGCCAGCCCCAACGAAGTGGACGCGTTGTATGCCAGCGTGACGGCGGCGGGACACCCCACCGAACGGGAACCTTTTGATGCCTTCTGGGGGCAACGGTATGCCGTGGTGCAAGACCCCGATGGCAACTCTGTAGATCTGTTTGCGCCTTTGGAGTAAAGGGTATCTGTATTGCTAAAGTAGTTCCGCAGGAAAGCCCCCTCTTAGGAGGGGGTTCACGACACAAAATAGGTGCTAAGTATAAAGCGGGGAGGAACCGGGTTTCCCCGCTCTAAAGAGGCGAGGCTATAGACCTCTTACCTGCGAAACTCTGTAAAGGACGGGTCTATAGTGTGCGTAGCATATGCGCGGCGCGAAGTCACTTCAGTGCCGTGTTCCCGGTTTTATTCCCTGCTACCCGCTATTCCCTGACCCTTTTATGACCTGGTACGCTCACGAAATCATTTGTCAACCCACCCCCGAACTATTGGCGGAACTCCGTGCCCATCCGGTATTGTCGCAGGGCATCTATTGGGTGCGTGACTTGGATGATTTCCAATGGTTCCGCCCTGAAGTGCAACATAGATTGCCCGAAGGTGGGTTGGTATTTGTCCGTCCTCTTTGTGCACCTTACTCTCGCCAGTTTGAATGGCATGGAATTGACAACCCTATAGATTGGTTTGAGGTTAATCCAAGTGCCTCATGGCAAGACTTGATGATGGCTGACAGAGAGGAGCCATCCCAACCCCCTAAAGATTTACGAATCTTCTTACGTCAGTTAAGTTACAATACCGGGACGACGGTAGCCTTTTATCAATGTGAAATGTGGGGCGGAGATATTGAATTTGAAAAGGCATGGGTATATACACCTGATGAAACAACCTATAGTCACCCTACAAATGATATTGAAGGGTTTGGATCTTTTCCAGACGATGACTATCAGCCCTTGATCGCCATGTTGAAGCATTTTGGGCTTTATTTGCCAACCACCTATTTTGCTTTGCACACGCGCAGTTTTCCCTGGGCGCGTTACAAGGTACCTGTTCCATGACACCAGAAGAGTACACCTTCGACCTGCTCCGCATCTTTCTGGGGGAATTTCCGCCCCTGATATACGTTGAAATTCTGCTCCGTACGTTGGTGATGTATGTCTACACCTTCATCTTGTTACGGATATTGGGCAAACGCGAAAGCGGCACCTTGTCGCCCTTTGAATTGGTGATTGTGATTAGTTTGGGGTCGGCGGTGGGGGACCCGATGTTCTACCCCGATGTACCGCTCGTACATGGATTTACGGTCATTACCGCGATTGTGGTGCTTCAACGGCTTCTTGAAAATCTCACCAATCGGATGCCGAACCTGGAGAAAAAGGTGGAGGGCAAAACGCGGCTCCTTATCAAGGATGGCGTCATTGATCGGGAAAATATGCTCCACGAACGTATATCCCATTTGGAACTTTTTTCCGCGCTTCGGAGCAAAGAGGTGCTACAACTGGGGCAAGTCTATCGTTCCTATTTTGAGCCGTCGGGGGATATTTCTGTCTTTAAATATGCTGAAGAAGAAACGCGCCCCGGTTTGCCGATTTTCCCGGCGGACGACCCTGCCTCACCCAAACGCCATACACAGGGCGAAACGATGAAGCCCGCCACCACGCTTGCCTGTTGTACCTGCGGGACCGTAGCAGAAAATATTTCAGAGGTTTCTGCCTGTAAGAATTGTGAAGGCGAAACATGGGTTCCCGCTATACACCCTACTCAATCACAAACTCCCCGATAACCGGCAAATGGTCGCTCCCCGCTTTTTCTAAAACTTCAACCGATAGCGGGCGAATGTTGCCCCGCGACATCAAATAATCTATTCGTAAAAAGGGCGGCACGTCTGTTCCCATCATCCCCTGGGCAGGGAAGGTAAAGCCCGTTCCCCACCCGACCTCACCCCACGCATCATCCAACACCCCTGCCAATCGTCGGTAATTCTCATTGGTGGGGGAAGCGTTGAAATCCCCTGCCAGAATCACCGGCACGGTTTCTGCCTCAATCATCGGAATCAGCGCATCTATCTGTTCATGTTGGGCGGCAAGCGCAATCCGAAACCCGGCAGGGTCGGTAGTCCCGATGGGCCACAGGTGCGTATTGTAAAAGGCAACCGGGCGACCCTGCACATCTAAATTGACCTCATGTACCCACC
>CBKYSX010000876.1:0-2262 GCA_966690745.1 uncultured Ardenticatenales bacterium | reverse complement strand
CCTTCTACGGTTTCTTTGGCAAGCCCTACCCCATCGCCATCCAGTGCCCCTAAAAAATAAGCGGTATTAATTTTACCTTCCCCCTGCCCCGGAATCGGAACCCACAGGTCGCGGGGAATCGAAATGAGTGTCAGTTGCTGTTTGGCGCGATCTGCTACCGCCACCATAACCAAATCGGTGCGGGGCGGACCATCTTCCTGTTCGCGCCCATCCGTGCCTAACAACAAAAAGGTCATCACCGATTCGTCGCCCAAGACACTATCTGTCAGGGTAGGGTCGGCAAGCGGGTCGGCTCCGGCAAGGGTTCCGCTACTGGTGACAACAGCAGTAGCGGGGCTTTCAGAAGTAATGGCTTCGGTTGGGGGGGAGTCCGTAAGAGAGGGAGTTGGAAGGGGGGCGGCGGCACTTTCGGGCGTGACGATTAAGCCTCGCACCCCCTGTACCACCCCCCATAACACGATAACTACCACCAACAATGCTCCCGCAGGAAGGTACCACGGAATGGAGCGGCTTAAACGGCGACGGGAACGGGAAGGCGGCGGAAACATATCAGGGCTGGCTGGCTTCCCATAACCAATATTGCACCGTACTTTGCAATTCGTATGGCTCGTATAACAGTACCTGTTGCCCGTCCGCCGTGATCCCATTCCACAACAACGGAGCCTGAATCACATGGGTAAAGATGCGTTCTTTCTCAATATCCATTCCGATATCGGCTAAGAAGAACATATCGGTTAGGCTGAGCGTGGTACGGACGCTTTCGAAGCCATCCCGCAAATAGCCGGGAAGGTTGGGCAATTGGTCGGGGCTGACCAAACGATCCCGTAGTGCCTGAACCACCTGTTGTTGGCGGGCGGCACGTTCCATATCACTGCTTCCATGGCGGGTACGCGCATACGCCAACGCCTGCTCCCCATCAAAATGGTTTGGACCCGCCGGAATCTGAAGATGATAGGTTCCGTAATCATCCGTAGGGAATAAGGGGTCGTCAATCGCTTTAGGAACCACCACATCTACCCCACCCACCTTATCTATCACCTCACGGAAAGTATCAAAATCAATTACGGCAGTATGCGTAATCGGGATTCCCAATACCTGTTGCACGGTTTGTCGTGCTGTTTCGGGTCCTTGCCCCCACGATTCACCCATAAAATAAGCGGTATTGATACGTGATTCCCCATAGCCCGGAATATGTACCCACAGGTCACGCGGAATCGAAATCAAGGTGACGCTTTCCACATCCAGATTAATCACCGCTACCATCATGCTGTCGGTACGGCTGGCTCCATATTCATCGGGGCGGGCATCGGTTCCCATCACCAGTACCGTGACTACCCGATAGGTTTGCAGAAGGCTGGTTTGCCCTTCCTGTTGCAATACCGTGTGAATCGGGAACGGGGTAACAGTTGGAATCGGGGTCGGGTCAATGACCGTGACAATCGTATCCGTTAATGCCGCCAATGCTTCCGGGGTAGGCGTTTCAAGGGGTAAAGTTTCGGAAACGCCTTCGCTTTCGGCGATTGCCGCTTCAATAGCAGGGGGTGGGCTGGCAAGCGGAGTAAAATCAGGGGGGCGTAGCGGCGCAACGGGAGCCACGACCGTAGATTGCCCCAATGTAATCGTGTCTATGGTTCGGGTTTCGCGAACCCCGTATAAAATCAAAACCGTTCCCAAGCCAACAAGTAAACTAAAACCCAATAGCAAATCATACCAGGGGGCGAAGGCAAGCCGTACTAACCAACTTTGTTTTACTGATTGTATAACCCGATGGGGGGTTGTGACGTATGCGTGATTCATGCAGACCATGAAGCGGGAGGTGCCCTTCACCAAACCCCTTCACCCTACTTTAATGCAAGTGCGTTGTCAACCACATGCGATGGGGGTAGAGATGACATTCGCATCCTCTACCCCCATTGGATAAACGCGGTTGGCGGGCATTGTAGCAGATTGTGAAAAATTAGCTACTTTTTGATTGACTATCACGCCCCTGCGGTTTCGGTCTGTTCGGGCGCACCCATCACATGGTAGCCGCCATCTACATAAATCACTTCCCCCGTAATCTGGCGCGACCAGTCGCTGACCAAAAAGCGGGCGGTATCGCCTACGTCCTCTTTGCTCACATTGCCCAACGGTGCGGTTTCGCGCACAATCGCCAAACTTTTGCGGAAACCCGAAATGCCTGATGAGGCAAGCGTCTTGATGGGTCCCGCACTAATCGCATTCACCCGAATGCCATCTTTGCCCATATCCCATGCAAGATAG
>CBKYSX010000875.1:0-2264 GCA_966690745.1 uncultured Ardenticatenales bacterium | reverse complement strand
TTCGCCGGAATCCACAGTGCCAGCAGAATAAAAACGGCAGACAGCAATGCCAACAGCCGGGCGGGGGTAAGCATGGTTCGGGATACCATAGAATGCTCCTTGATTGGGGATGGAGAGTAAGAAAGACGGTGAACGTTGCCCTCGACGTTCACCGGACGGGATAGTTCGATTGTAAAAAATAGTGATGGGAGGGTGCAACGGATTTGGTGCGGTAACGTTGCGGTAATGGGCAGAGGCGAAAGTGGGGGAACGGTGTGCTTATTCAGATAAACGCAGAATTCCCCCATTATTGAACGTCGAGATTGCCCATTCGCCTGCCTCTTTCACGGCGGTCATGGCGGCAATGGCTTTTTCAAACGGATAGGGCGACCCATCGGGCATGGTCGCGTTATGCAATTTGAAACTCGCTTCAATGTAGGCAACATCGGGGCGCAAAAAGCGGATGGATTCAATCGCACTTTCGAGCCGGGTGTGGGCATAGTGGTTGGTAAACAACCAGTGATGCCCCTGCGCTATTTCGTCGCGCCCGATGATTTTGTTGCCCCATATCACGCGATATTCCGCATCTTCGCGGAAGGGTTGCCCAAACGCAACCCCGTCATGGTGGTTCCAGGCATCGGTTAAATGGGTAACGAGTTGACGAACGGCGACTTCATCGTGAAGGGTGGGTGACGACATTCAAGCCTCCTGTGGCGGGCGAATCTATCAATGATCGCTATGGACGATGGAGGCATCATACGGCGGAGGAGCAGGAGATTCATCGTACCAAAGTACGAATATGGGGTATCGGGGGTACATTCCCCGCAAGCGGCTAAGAGTTTGGGTAGTGGTGCAACAGGTAGTGGTAGGATGGCGGGGCGAAGTCGTTCCCCCCTCTTGGGATGGGGCAAGGGGGTGGGTTGTCGTTTTCCTGTCCCGTCCGTACGGCAGGGCGAAGCATCCGTCACGCCATACGCCCGCCCGTCAATCATTGCGTAGCATTCCCCACCCCCGGCGTGTAACAAAATCGGGCGGATGCTGTCGCCCCTACCTCCGCGTCCGTACGGCGGGCGGGTCACAGGTTCCATGCCATCTCTTCCGTAAGATGTGACCCGCCCCTACATCCCTTGTCGTCCTTTGTGTCCTCTGTGTTCTCTGTGGTGAATCTGCCGTTTTCCTGCGCCCCGCGTCACGGTGGTTATAGATAGAAACCCCTCATAAGCTTCCATCAAAACAAATTCAATTCCCGCGCCCGCGCCACTGCCTGCGTCCGCGAGGTGACACCCATTTTGCTCAAAATGTTGGTCACGTGGGATTTGACGGTGCGCTCCGTGACAATCAGTTGCTCGGCAATATCACGGTTGCTTGCCCCCTGACATAACAATTCCAACACTTCGACTTCGCGGGGGGTCAGGGTTTCATCACTTTGGGGCAGGGCAACGGTGCGCCCGTCACGCAGTTCCGCCCAGAGGGTCCGGGTTTTGCCCGCAAAGGATTTTACGGAAGGGATGGTATCAGCAATATCAAGAAGCGGGGCAATGGCATCGCCATGTTTTAAGAGCATGCCCGGTTCGTCCTTTTGTTCATAATAGCGGAATACCGTTTCAACCATTTCCGCCGCCTGCGCCCGTTGCCGTTGGGCAAGATAAAGATGTGCCAACAATACCCGTGCATCAGGCACACTATAGAGGCTGTCAAGGTTGCGTTGATGTTGGGCAATGACCTCATATAACCAACGCTCTGCCTCCTGATACCGTTGTGCCCGCATCGCTCCTATCGCATCCACCAAACGATGCCCCAAAGAGCCGTTCAAATCCTGGGTAATACCTTCCGCCTGAAGGCGGGAAACTTCGGCTTGCGCCTGCTGAAGAACCGTATCATCCCGATATAACCAGCCACGATATGCCTGGAGTGCCAGTCCGCTAAAAATAACGGAATAACCAAGGGGCACCTGTAAGAGGGTGAGCAAGTCGGTTTCGGCTTGTATCAGCGCGGCTTTATCCCCGGCGGCTGTGGCGAAGAATGTGTCAAAAATAAGCCCGTTCAGATTCCAGTAGAAGGTTGTGTTGCCTCTTGTACTGACGTGCCGTGCCAGTTCAATCTGCTTGCGGGCTGTATCCCACGCCCCTTTTACAAAGGCGGCATGTGCCAGTGTTAAATATGCCCACATCGTTAGCGAATGATGGGTTCCGAATTGTTCTAAAAATTCCTGATTCATTTGTTCGAGAACTTTCTGGATGCCGAGGACGACGCCACGCCGGGCCGCGACGCGCTGAAGACCGAGC
>CBKYSX010000874.1:0-2270 GCA_966690745.1 uncultured Ardenticatenales bacterium | reverse complement strand
GCGAGCTGGAAATTCTGACCTTGATTGCCCAGGGGGTGAGCAACCAACAGATTGCCCAGCAACTGGTGATTAGTGATAAAACGGTGCGGAATCACATTACCAGCATCTTTAGCAAGTTACAGGTGGCGGATCGCGCACAGGCAATTGTGAAGGCAAGAGGGGCGGGGTTGGGGAATTGACCATGAGGTTGAAAACTCATACTGGTATAGAAAGCCTGCTCAAGTAGGCTAACGACCCCCGTTGGGAAGGGTGAACCACGATGGCACTTGAACGACTCAAATTTACGGTTGAGGATTCCTATAAATTGGTAGACGCGGGCATTTTACGGGAAGACAGTCGCGTGGGGCTTATTGAGGGAGAAATCATTAAAACGAGTCCTAAGATATCCATAATCAATTGGCGAATCGGCTGATGTTGGCATTGGTAAATCAATTACAGGGACACTATGTAGTTGCCGTTGAAAATACGATTCGCTTATCGAATACTTCCGCTCCTGAACCTGACCTTGCCGTGCTTGATCTTAGAATGGACGAAGAAAACACACCGCTCCCCACCGCCACCGATATATATTTGATTATTGAGGTGTCCCGTTCGACCCTCGAATATGACCGTACGATTAAGTTGCCCCTTTATGCCCGAGCAGGTATCCGTGAAGTATAGATTGTGAACGCGGAGGATAAAAGTATTCAGCAATACACTCAACCAACGGTGGATGGGTATACTGAAATGAAGGTATACCGAGGAAGGGAAAAGGTAACATCCCCGTATTTGCCTTTGGACGTTGTAGTAAAGAATATTTTGAGATAAGGGAATGTGCGTTCAGCGAATGATGGGAGTTGCTTTGATGAATCTTAATGAGTTTCGAGGTCAGCCTCCAGAGATTGCTTTGGAGCAAGCAAAACATGCTGTTGAGACGGAAGATCCTCATTTCCACTTTTTCTATGGGGCGTATTGGGCTACTTACAATGCCACCCAAGATTTTGTTGAAGGGACACGCGATTGGAAATTAAAATGGACGGAAGTCGCAACAACCCTTCGCCAACACCTTTACAGAACCAGAACTACTTCGATGGAAGATATTGAAATAGACGATATGCGAATGCGGTTCAATTTAATCGTGGCTTTCGGTGTGGATGTCAATCACCCACTTTTAAATCCACAAATTATTTTAGATTGGTTCGATAGCAAATTTAAGACAAGTCCCCAAGAAGCGATGCAAGCGATTGGAGAAAAAGAGCCTGATTGGAATCTTGATGATTTAAGATATGTTCGACGGATTCGTAACAGGGTAAAGTTTTTGGTATACATGCGGAGAATTGGAATAGACTTATCACCGCTTCATCATCAATGGACAGACCTTGTGCCGACTCTGCCTCAACTTGAACAATCAATAGTTATGGCTCTAAAAGCAGGAAAATAAGCACCACCAAAAATAAAGAGGTGATTCACAAGTTCTTTTGCAAAATAGTTGGTAAGATGTGACTCGCTCCTACCAACAGATAGACGCAACGATGCGACCTATAATTATTGCAGTTTTTAGCAATAGTAAGAATCAAGCGTATAGATAGACCACTAATAGTAGGGATAAAGCCGATTTCTCATTTTTCTGTCATAAATATATAATTAACAAATCATAGTGATGTTCCAGTAGGAGTCCTGTCCTGATATGCAGACCATAATGATACGAATTTTGATAGCACTGTGTTTTGCCGGGGTAATTGGGATTGCAGTATTTGACAACCCTACAAAAGGAAACACACAAGCAAATCTACAACAATACCTACCCTTCCTTCTACGTCGTGCGCCTGTAACGCACGATCCACCTCTAGAAAAATACACCGGATTGCTACAATTACAAGACGGCGGGGATTACGACTACTACTCTGTGCGCGGTGATGGAAGCGGGCTTACGAATATTACCAATAATACGATTGATGATAGACGTGGAACTTGGTCACCCGATGGAACGTATCTTTTGTATACCAACCGAAGTGGCTCTACAGTTACTTCCTTGGCGAGTGGTGAGCATTATAGAATAGGTACTTTGGAGTACAAGAAGGCGTTGTGGTCGCCTGATGGACATTACATATTTTTGTATAGCACCGAAAATGTATTTTTGTTCAATGTTCTTACCCGTGAACTGCATACCGTTCCGACTGGTATTATCACAAACAGCGGGATTTTTTGGTCGCCTACCAGTCGTTACATAGCATGGGCGGATCAAGCCGATTCGACTACTGTTGAATCTCGCTTATGGGTATGGACGGTTG
>CBKYSX010000873.1:0-2281 GCA_966690745.1 uncultured Ardenticatenales bacterium | reverse complement strand
GAGTTGCTGTTTTTAACCTGTCCTATCACGCTTTACTAAAGAACATCCATTGGCGAAGTGCGTTGCCCCCGAACACTCTTGCGCCCATCATCATCATAGATTGTGTCACGGTTGCGAACGGTCGGATTCGGGGTTCGCTATCGTGAGGAGCGACCCGTATGAGTGCCGATGTTGTACAAGGAAATTACGAGCAGTTGCAACAGGTTGCAACCCGCTTTCAACGCCAATCGGAACAGATCGCGCAGATGGAGGCGCAGTTGCGCCGCAGTATGCAAAAAGTGGAAGGAACGTGGGAAGGACGCGGTTCCGATGCGTTCCACCGCGAGATGAACAGCCTGATGATGCCGGGCGTGGTTCGCTTAAAGAACGCCCTGAATCAGGCAAATACGATTACCGCTAAGATTGCCAATACTCTTAAACAAGCCGAAGAAGAAGCGGCAGGGTTATTCCGCGGTAATGGCTCCGGGGGTACGCCGGGGGGCGACCCGGGCGGCGGTAGTGCGGGGGGGACACCGGGCGGGGCAACCGACCCCGGTAGTGGCGGACCCGGCGGGGGTAACGGTACGGGCGGGGGTCAATCTTCCGAACCCAAAGGAATTCTGGATTACCTGAAGAGCAAAGTCACCATTTTTGGCGGTGATCAGGGTGAAAAGGGTAAATTTACTCCCGAATTGGGCTTCAAGCTGGGTGCGGAAGGCGCGTTGTGGGGCGACCCCTCGAAGAACGGCTTCTCGGCTGGCGGCGGCGAAGGCGGCATCGGCTTTGGCTTAAATGACAAAGGCGGCTACATCGGCGCGTATGTCGAGGGCTATGCCGTGCAAGGTAAACTGGAAGGAACCTATCTTGGCGACAAACAGTTCGGCGGGACGGCGGGGATTTCCGGTAAATTGCTCTCCGGCGAAGGCTTCATTGGCTACAAAGATGGTCAATTGGGCGCGAAAATCGGCGGTTCGCTGGCTTCGGCACAAGGCGACCTCGGCGTGAACGTCGCCGGGTATAATGTCGGCGTGACCGGGGAAATCGGGTTGAAAGCCGAAGCCGGGTTTGAATTCGGGAAGAAGGGCGTAAAGATTTCGCTACCGCTCTTCTCCATCGGGATTTCCTTCGGCAAAGCCAAAGATTAAGCCCTAATCGTCGTCCCTTTCCCTTTCTGCTACAATGGGGACGTGCAGAGTTTGCACGTCCCCCGTTATTTGTAATTGCATGAACGCACGGAAAGCGGAAGACAGATAACAGCAAACCCACCCCCTACCCCCCTCCCAAGAGGGGGAACGGTTCCGGGGTATTGCTTTCTGCGTCCTGCTTTCTGTTTGCACTGTGTAACTCTCTGAGGACCGTATGGAACGTACACAAGATGGACTTGTATTTACCCGCGCCGAGTTTTTAACGTTGCTCGCCGCGATAAATCCGCCCGATTTGATCGGGATTGATGCCGATTCAATCATCCCTTCCGACCCCGCCACGCATAGAGCGATGATAACGGAAGGGGTGGAACAATTACGGGCACGGGGCTTTGTTACCACCCAGGGCGATACTCACCTGATTAACGACGAAGTGTTGTTGATGGCGGGGATTGTCGGTTTCCCGCAGATGGTGGTGATGGTGATTAAGCAAACACCGGAATTGGGACTACAACAATTCACCTATTATCTTGCCGAGGGCATTATTATCGAACATACGATGCCCGATGTTGACCAATACCGTCTGGCAAGTATTTCCAGCCTTGCGCTATGGTTGGATCGGTTGGCATTTGTGTTGCCTGTGACGCAGGCGGACGCGCAACCCGATTACACAATTCCGATTGCCCAAAGCCTATTAACCGGGGCGCAAACTGCCGCGCAGAACGGGCAGACTGACCATGCACTGGAGTTGTTGACGACGGCGGGGGTGGCACATGACGGGGCGCAGACGTTGGTGACCGCGATGGCAAATCCCGTTTTTAGCGGGAGTGTTGCCTTCCTTCGCACCGACCCGCCGAACATCGTTGCCGCCCGTGACGTTGCTCTGTTGCAAGGGGAAGCCAGTGCGTGGGCAATTTATCAACCGGAGCCGGACGGGTTGGTGGTGGTCCGCACTTTGACGGGTGATGCTGTGAAGGATGTGTTGAAGGAACTGGCAACGAGTATCTAGGCAAGGGCCGGGGGGTGGTTGGTGACGAATGCGACGAATGCGACGAATGCTAACCGTAGGGACACCCCCTGTTTTATTAGCAACCGTTAGCAACCGTTTCTTACCGTAAAGACGAAACCGGGGGTATCCGGTTTCGTCTTTATTTTTTGAA
>CBKYSX010000872.1:0-2288 GCA_966690745.1 uncultured Ardenticatenales bacterium | reverse complement strand
CAATTGTGGGCATTGGCGGGGTCGGGAAAAGCCGCCTTGCGCTCCAGGCGGCAACCGCGCAATTGGATACCTTTGCAGACGGTGTGTTTTGGATACCGCTTGCCGGACTCAACGTGCCGGAACGATTGGCGCGGGTCATCGGGGAAACGATGGGTCTTTCTTTTTCCGGCTCCGGCACGGCGGAATCCCATCTGCTTGATTTCCTGAAAGCAAAAGAAATTCTGCTGGTACTGGATAACTTCGAGCATTTGTTACAAGCAGTGACCCTGCTGGCGCGGTTATTGAGTGCCGCCCCCCGTCTGACATTGCTTGTGACCTCGCGGGAACGGCTTCACCTTCAAGGCGAGTGGCTTCTGGAACTCGCTGGGTTGGAGTTACCTCCGTCCGAGGTAAACTCGGAAACATGGGAGCGTAGCCCCGCCATCCAGCTTTTTCTCCAGAGTGCCTTGCGGGTCGGCACACACTTCCCCGAAACCTTAGCGACACGCGCATGGATTGAGCGCATTTGCAAGGGGCTGGATGGATTGCCATTGGGAATTGAATTGGCGGCGGGATGGAGCCGTTTGCTCTCTTTGGAAGAGATAACGCGGGAGATTGAACAAGACCTTGATTTCTTAACTTCTTCCCTGCAAGATGTGCCGCTCCGTCATCGAAGCCTTCAGGCGGTTTTTGACCATTCGTGGCGGTTGCTTTCCGGCGCGGAGCAACAGGTACTAAGCCGACTCGCGCTCTTTCGGGGCGGGTTTCGCCGTGATGCCGCCACGCAGATTGCGGGGGCTACACTCCCTCTGCTTTCGGCATTGCTGGATAAATCCCTTTTACGCTGCCATGTAACGGGTCGCTATGACCTGCATGAGCTGGTACGCCAATATGCGTGGCACTGGTTGGTGACAGCAGGAGAAATTGCTCCGGCACGGAAGGCGTTCTTAAATTACTTTGTGGACTTGGCGGAGCAAGCCGAACCGCAGTTTACAGGACCGGAGCAGGGGCAATGGTTGGCAACCATCGAGGCAGAGCATCAAAACATTCAAGCCGCTTTGGAATACGCGCTGGCGGACGGGGAAGCGGAAGCGGGGTTGCGGCTGGCGGTGGCATTGTACCGCTACTGGCATTGGCGTACCTTTGTGGATGAAGGGCGACATTGGTTAGAGGTAATGGTGGGCGCAACGGAACCTCTGCCCACCCTGCAACCGTTGCGGGCGCGGGCATACCATGCGGCGGGTGTCATGGCAGTGGAGCAGGGGGAGTACGGAGCGGCAACCGCTTTGTTGCAACAGGCGTTATCGTTGCGGCGAATGCTGGGGGACACAAGCGGGGAAGCCGGGTCATTAAACAGTCTGGGGGTGATTGCATGGGAGGAGGGGAATTACACTGAAGCTCAGCAATTCTATGAAGAAAGCCTGGCTCTGCGGCGGCAATTGGGTCAACCCCATTTGTTATCCGGTCCGCTTAATAATTTGGGGCTGGTGGCACTGGCGCGGAAGGATTATGACACCGCACAGGCGGCACTGGAAGAGGCTCTTGCTATTGACCGGGAACTACAATTTCCAACCGCTATCGCTTCTATATTACTGAATCTTGGCACGTTAATGTTGGATCGCGGTGAACTTGTACAGGCGCAGGCTTATTTCCACGAGAGCCTTGACCTGCATTGGCAACTGGGGGAGAAAGATGGGGTAGCCTACTGTTTAGAAGGGACAGCGGGCATTTTGGCAATCGGAACGGATACTGAATCTGCCGCAAAACAAGCGGCACAGTTGTTTGGCGCGGCGGCACGAATACGGCGGGAGACTCACATGCCGCTTAGTCCAACGGAGCGTGTGCGATATGACCACCATTGTGATATGGTTCGTGCCGTGCTGAGTAACGCACGATTTGAGGAGGCATGGGGAGAAGGAGAACGGTTGTTGCTGGCGGAAGCAATAACCCTTGCTTCTTCCCTTCTAAAGCCAAAATAACGTTATGAGGTTATGAAAGCAAGCCGTCTTTGCCGCGCCGCTTCAAACAAAATGATGCTCCCTGCTACCCCTGCGTTCAAGGATTCGACCCCGTTTACCATCGGAATCCGAATGGTGGTATCGGCACGTAACCGCCCCGCCACGCTTGCGCCATCCGCTTCGCCTCCTACCAACAGTACACCCACCTGCCGCCAATCCACCTCATCATAGGTGAGTGTGCCATTGGCTTCCGCCACATAAACAGGCAACCCTTCAATCAGGGGTAACACTTCATCCCACGCCAACCCCTCCCGAATCGGAATCCGAAAATGAGCACCCATTCCGGCACGT
>CBKYSX010000871.1:0-2289 GCA_966690745.1 uncultured Ardenticatenales bacterium | reverse complement strand
TGGCCCGATATTTACAACGCCAACCGCGACAAAATCAATGACCCGAACCGGATTTTCCCCGGACAGGAGTTGGTGATTCCCGATTAATACGACCCAACTGTGATGGGGTGCATCAAAAATCCGCCGGATTTTTGATGCACCCGCTACGTCGGGCAATTGGACATTTAGTCGAATTTTGATACAATCACAGTTCGTTGTCTACGAGACATTGGCTCCTACGAGTCAATGTTTTATTTTGACTTTACCCCCATCGGGGTTTACACCATCCTTAGAAGGAAGGAGGACGGGCGCATGGCAAATACCAAATCCTCGGCAAAACGGGCAGTTCAGAACGAAAAACGTCGGATTCGCAATCGCCGCTACGTGAGTGGTTCACGCACCGCCGTGAAAAAAGCACGGACGATGTTGGCGGGTAGCGATATGAATGCGGCAGAAACCGCCGTTCAAACCGCATGTGCGGCATTGGATCGAGCGGCGCAAAAAGGCGTAATTCACAAGAAAAACGCTTCGCGGCGCAAATCCCGCTTGATGTTGGCGTACAACCGCGCTAGCCAAGCCGCCAGCTAATCTGTCGCTAGCGCGGCAATTCCGTGGCGTGCCTGTTTTCCAGCCACGAATCAATTGTTTTGCAAAAGGCACCGTTCAATAAAGCGGTGCTTTTTTGTGTTTGAGGGAAAAGAAATCAAGAAAGAAACCGAGTTTTCCACGGCAGAAACCCGGTTTCGGCGTTCGTTTTACTATTTGGCTATTGTCTTTTGGTCAAGGGTTTTTCATACTAGCGCATGAAATGGTGTTCCCATTATGTTATGCCATTTATGTCGCATCTCCCCCCTACAATCATCTCAATTCCCCCTCTTTCTTATCGTCCATTTCCGCCCCTTTTGGTTACGGGGTGTTTTCTGTATCCCACCAACTTAAAAATTCTACGAAAGGAGGTTTTATCCCGTAAACAGGCTCTTTGATAGAGCCGATGTATCCTCTTGCAATCCCCAACATACATAAGGAGTTTCAATGTACAACCGCATCGTTGCCATTGTGGCGAACCTCATTACGCTCAGCATCGTAATGACCGGCATCGCCCACGCACACTTCTTAGGGTACAGTTCCGTGGATGGGCGGGAAATCCGCTACACCGATTCCACCGTTTTTGACAGCCCCCGTAATTACGCTATTGGACAATGGAATGCCGAAGGGCGCGTAGATATTGAGCCGGACGCATGGAATACCGTCAATGACCTTAATTGGCGGGATGCCCGCCGAAGCGATGTCACATGGGCAGGGCTTTATACCTATCGGGGTGGTACGGCACAGGAAGATTACATTACCTTCAACCGCCATTATGTAGATGGCTATTCCACTGCCCGCCGTAACAATGTGGCATTACATGAACTGGGACACGCACTAGGGCTTGCCCACAGTTTTTCGGGGCAGGTCATGTACTCCTATGTGTCCACCATCACCACTGTCCAAAGCCATGACCGTTCCGATTACCGGTCATTGTGGCCCTAAGCCAAAGGAGGCATATGATGAAATTATCGAAGCCAACCATGCTTTCTATTCTTTTGATGGTCATCGTGGCAGTGGCGGCACTGGCAACGGTCGTGATTCAGGATCAAACGCAACCTGCCATTACCTATACTGAAGCCCTGTATGCAGCGGATGTAAGCGACCCGCGCCAATTGGTGGGGATTACCGAAAACGTTTTTGTGGGGCGCGTGGTTTCGTTCAATCAAACCCATTACCCCGATTTGATTCCTGAAACGCTCTTTACGGTGGAAGTTCTGGACAATATCAAAGGGGAATTGAAAGCAGAAGTGGTGGTGAATCAGCAAGGGGGACATTGGCAAGCCGATGAAAACGGCAACCCCGGCGAGTTGCATCTGGTAAACGAGGATGCCATGCTGATTGTGGGGCAGACCTATCTCTTTGCCACCCTTCCCGATGCAGAAGGACGATGGCACACATTGGTTCCGGTCTACGGCGATATTCCGTTGAAGGATGACAGTCATCGCGCCGAGGTGACGGCGGTTTTTGAAGATGCAGTACAAAATCAGGTGATTTATGACCTGAACGATTACGCGCAGGATTAGTTAGTCACAGAGGACAAACAAAAACGGCGGGATGGAGTTCCATCCCGCCGTTTTCTTTTTCCGTGAACTTCACCTGTACCTCATTTCCAGAATCAGGTAAGGGGCTTGACAAGGCTCTCTTTTTGTATAGTATGGATATGAGTGAGTACTCACTCATATCCATACGAGATAAAGAAGATGTTAAAAGTTCCTTTCACAG
>CBKYSX010000870.1:0-2294 GCA_966690745.1 uncultured Ardenticatenales bacterium | reverse complement strand
ACATTCAAGATGTCAGTTTCCGTTACGACCCGCAGAGTCAGTGGGTATTACAGCATATTACCCTTGCGGTACAGCCGGGGCAGAAAGTGGCGTTTGTCGGGCGTACCGGCTCCGGCAAAAGCACCCTTGCCAAACTGTTGCTTGGACTGTACCCGCCCACCCAGGGCGAAATATATTTTGACGGGATGCCACTCAGCCACCTCAATTATCGCTCTGTCCGTCGCCAGATCGGGGTTGTCCTCCAGGAATCATTTTTATTCAGTGGCTCCATTCGGGAGAACATTGCCTTTAATGACCCCGGATTGCCCTTAAGTGCGGTGCAACAGGCGGCACGCATGGCAGTGATTCATGGTGATATTGTTCAGATGCCCATGGGCTACGAAACGCGGGTTGCTGAGGGAGGTACCGGCTTATCCGGCGGGCAACGCCAACGCCTTGCGCTGGCGCGTGCCCTTGCCACAACACCCGCTATTCTGCTACTCGATGAAGCAACCAGCCATCTGGATGCAGTCACTGAGCATAAAGTCGAACAAAACCTCAGCCGTTTGCGCGCAACGCGCATGGTGATTGCCCATCGGCTTAGTACGGTTCGGGACGCCGATCTGATTGTGGTATTGGAGCAGGGAAAGATTGTTGAACAGGGAAGCCACGATGCACTCATGGCACAGCAGGGTGCCTACTATGAATTGGTGCGGAATCAAGGTGATTTTGAAGAGAATTCTCAAAATTCGTTGCCTTAATGCCGGAAAAGCGGAAAAACGCCGGTTCATTGTGGTAGAGTGCGGGAATACAGCCCAAAACGAGGATGAGAGATTCATCAACTCGCTCCAGGGAGCAACGGTTTATTCGCGGCAGACCGTGTAGCGCACCAGTGTTTACTCTTCTTATCGCCAAGGATAGGGTATCGGCGCAGGAATCACCCCGGTCCCTATCCGCCCATTACAGGAGTCAACCTTCATGTCCGAGCAAGATATTATTCGCAGTTGGAAAGACCCCGAATACCGTGACAGCCTCAGTGCCGAAGAAGCAGGGTCTGTGCCGCAACATCCGTCGGGGTTGGTGGAATTGAGTGATGCCGATTTGGGTGTGGTTGCAGGGGGACGGGGTATTTCATGGAGTGCCGATACCACCAACTGCTGGAGCCTCGCCAAATGTCCTTCCATGGGTGGAACGTGCGCCATGTTCACCCTGGGGTGTTGTGCCGTTGCGCTGGAACATGCTTTGGAAGACATCACCATCTTTGGTGGGGTCGGAGCCATTAATAGCGATGGCACGTTGGCAGATGACGAAATTGACCTGATGCGCCAATCCATTGCGGAATGGCAAGTGGACCCGCGCTTGTCCGGTGAACAATTGGATAATATCAGCCGCGTCACCGAATCCCTCCGCGGACAAGTGAGCGCCGAAGAATGGCAAGTCTTGGAAAACAACCTGCGCGATCTGCGTGAAAGCGGACGGATTTCCGATGGTCAGCTGGCAGAACTGACCGAGTATGTTGATGTGGTAAGCCGCTAATCTTTCCCGGAAGGGGGTGGGTAGGTTGCCCACTCCCTTCTCCGGTGGAGAAGGAGTCTGAAGATGCCGATTCGCACTATTATTCGTGCCTGGAAAGAGCCTGAGTACCGTGAGACGGTCGTGGGGGATATACCGCCGCATCCATCGGGATTCGTGGAACTGAGCGATGAAGAGTTGGGCTTGGTCAGTGGCGGTGCCGGAACCGTAACCTCCAGTGGACTCTTCTGTTCTTTTAGTGCCGAGTGTATGCCCACCATTTGTAACTTTAATACATGGATTTGCCCGCGTGGTTACAACGCCTACGAGGCTGTGATTTTACTCGGTGGTGCCCGCGCGTTGGATGCTGACAACAATATTTCCCCGGTAGAGGTGGCGGCAATTCGTAACACTGTTGACCATTGGAATACAGACCCACGGATGACCGGCGAGCAGCTAGACAATGTCAATCAAATTGCCCGTGACCTTCGCCCCTATATCAGTGATGCCGAATGGGCAGAGATTGAAGCGAACCTGCAAGCATTAAATCAGAGCCAGCATTTAACCCCTGAACAATTGGCGGAACTGAACGATTTTGCCGCCAGCCTAACCCCCCGATAACTCCCTGTCCCCGGCGTGAGGATGATAGGACCAAATGAGGTTTCCAATGAACGTTCCAATGGCTTTCGACCCGGCATGGTGTGGTGCGCTAACCTTACAAGAACGCCTGCAAACCTTAAAAACCGCTCCCTCTGCCTTGCAGGTGGCGGCTGCTCTGCGGACGGGAGAGAGTCCCTGGGCGT
>CBKYSX010000869.1:0-2296 GCA_966690745.1 uncultured Ardenticatenales bacterium | reverse complement strand
ATAGTATGCCCACTGCCATTTATCCCGGCTCGTTTGACCCGATGACGATAGGGCATTTACATTTAATTGAACGCGCCGCCGCGTTGTTTGAGCGGTTGATTGTCGTAGTGGGGTATAATCCGAACAAACAGACGGCGTTCACCCTTGAAGAGCGGTTGGCGTTTGTGGGTGCGGCAACGGCACATTTGCCGAATGTGACCGCTGATTCATTCACGCAGGAATTGTTGGTCAGTTATGCGCGGCGCGTGGGCGCAACGATAGTGATTCGCGGTTTGCGTTCGGCACAGGATTACACCAATGAGTGGACGCAGGCACAGATGAATCGGCGCATGTTTCCTCAATTAGATACTGTTTTCCTCTTCGCCGCCGACGAGGACCGTGATATTAGTAGTACGCGGGTTCGGGCGGCACTCCGTAACGGCGACCCTATTACCGATCTGGTACCGCCCGCCATAGTTCCATTGATAGAACAAAAGCAGGGATGAACAGGATACACCTCTGCGGAAATAGATATGACTGATACTTCCGAACGCTGGCTAATTGCCTCTGATGTAGACGGGACGTTGTTGGACCATTCCTTAGTCATTCTCCCTGCTGTACGGTCTGCCATTGCCGCCGCCCAGGCACAAGGACATATTGTCACCCTCGCCACCGGTCGTATGTACCGCGCCACCTTGCCCTTTGCTCAAGAATTGGCTATTGATTACCCTCTCATCTGTTATCAGGGTGCATTGACGCGCTATCGGGACGAAATCTGGCTCCATCGTACCGTACCGATGGAGATTACACAGGCGGCGATTCAGGTTGCCGACGAACGGGGACTTCATATCAACGTTTATGTGGATGATACCCTTTATATCGAACGCCCGACCCCCGAAATGGAGTTTTATGCCGAACTTGCGCCGATGGCAGACCCGCAAGTGGTAGGGGATTTAAGCCTGTTCCTGCAACATGAGCCGACCAAAATCCTCTTTATCTGCGATGAAACGCAGACATTGGATTTCTTGGCATGGGCAAAAAACCAATGGGGCAATGTAGCGCAGGTGGTACAGAGCCATCCCCGCTTTGTTGAATTAACGCACCCCGCCGCCAGTAAAGGGGCGGCAGTGATGGCATTGGCGGAACGATTGGGGATTCCCCGCGAACGGGTGCTGGCGGTAGGGGACAACCACAACGACATTTCGATGATTGGCGCGGCGGGTGTAGGCGTGGCGATGGGCAGTGCCTCCCCCGAAGTGCAAGCCGGAGCCGATTGGGTTGCGCCACCCCTCACCGAAGGCGGCTTGGCGGCGGCAATCGAGAAATTTGTTTTGTAACAACGGGACGCAGAAAGCGGAAAGCGGGAACGACGTACGGAAACCACAAAGGACACAGAGACGCACAAAGTTCACAAAGAACTACAAAAGGTTTCTGTTGCCGTTCTCTATGCCCTCTGTGGTTTAATTGCCGTTTCTGCGTCCTGCGTCCTGTAAAAGTAGGTATTGATGAGTGACACCAATTTACCCGACAACGAAGCCCAATTTATGCAATGGTTTAACGCGGAGAACCACCGCCGCGAAATCGCCCATCTGGAATCGCTCCGCGCACGCTATGAATGGTTGATTATTGTGACCTGTCTGCTCACGGCGGGGTGGGGCATCGGGTTATATGCTGGTTATCAGATGGGTATGGTTCCGCCGGATATTGCCGGGATTACCACCGCCGTGGTGATGTCAGGGGGGGCATATATTCTCTGGCGGCTCCATCGAATTCGTAGCGGGGTGATGGGCAAATTGAAAGCCGAACGGAAGCGGGATGGTACATGAGTTTGATGGAGATTAAGAATTAAATGCTGTACCCATCTGCCCCCGACCTAAAGGACGGGGCTAATAAATACGGGTTACCGTTGGCAGGTGTCCGTATTTATTAAACCAGCCCTTCTAGGGCAGGGGAGTGTGACAGTATGGCGTTTTAATCTCATGGTATATTCCTAGCCCTCGCGGGGGGGCTGTGCTAAGATGGACGCTACTCTTTTCCCCCCGTAGAAAGACAAGTCGCTATGGATGTTCAGGAACATATGAGGCTGAACGCTTCTGTACAAGGAGGTGCAGGATGGTAAAACGAGTTGGTGTCCTTGTCGGGCGGGAGAGCTCGTTTCCCGATGCACTGATTGCCGAGATAAACCGGCGTGACCGGGGTGTGGTGGCGGAAATGGCAAAATTGGGGGCAACCCCGATGAACGGACACGTCCATTTTGACGTGCTGATTGACCGCATCTCTCACGAAGTTCCCTTCTATCAAAGTTACCTTAAAAATG
>CBKYSX010000868.1:0-2300 GCA_966690745.1 uncultured Ardenticatenales bacterium | reverse complement strand
GTGCAACGAATGCAGGAACATGTCGGGCTGGGGGCGGTCAACGAATTTACCCTGAGCCACGGGCGGGGGCAAAAATTAATTTGCCACCTGTTTGAAGCCAAAACACAGATGTTAATGGTGGTTGTATTGTTGCCCTTAACATCGGTTGCCTACAAACGTGCCATCAAACGGCTGATCCATCAGCTGAAAGAAATTTTGTAAGCCGGAACAATTCCGGTGGTAGCAATACCTGTTCAACATTATCAATAACCGGCAACGATACCAAGAGTGATGCAATGGCGGTACGGGGAAGTTTACAAGATTTAGATTTATTGACCCTGCTTCAAATGACGTGCGAAGAGGGGGGCGATGCCCACATTACCCTGCAACGCGGCATGGAAAGTGCCAGCCTGTATATTCAAGGGGGACAGATTGTTCATGCCGAGGGGCAAACGCATCAAGGCGAGGATATGGTGTATGCGGTATTGGGGTGGAAAGATGGCTCCTTTGCCCTGACCCGCACCGTTCCGGCTCCCGCGGTTTCGATTCAACGGGATTGGAATAGCCTCCTTTTGGAAGGCTTGCGGCGGTTGGATGAACAAGAATACAGTACCGATTCCCCTATGGCAGAAACCCGACAACAACATATTTTGGTGGTGAGCGATGATGCCGCCACCCTTGCCGAGATTCGTTCGGCGATTGCGCCCTACGGCGCGGAATTGAACTTGACCACCGCCGACAGCCAAAAAGCGGCAATCGCGCTTTTAGATACCCCACCCGATGTGTTGGTGCTGGCGTGGCAGGGTCCCCCGACGGAACAAGGCGAGCTGTTCTCTACCGTGGTGGCGCAGAGATTACCGATTCCGACCATCGTTTACATTCAAAACGATGAGTCTAAAATGCCGTCGGTTAGCCCTTTGAATCCGGTTGTTTTTCTACGCCTACCCCCCGACAGTACGGAATTGATTGCGGCGGTGTGGGCACAAGTGGCGCGGGAAGCGACCGGCGAACCGGTGGGGTTGCCCCTGTTCACGCTGTGCGAATGGATACGGTTGGCGAAACACACCTGCCTGATTCGCGTTTCGACCCCCCATGACGAAGGGATGTTGGCATTTGTCGAAGGGGTCTTGCTGAATGCCGTGACAGGGCAAAAATTAGGCGAGGCGGCGGTGAAGAGTATTTTTGGCTGGGAAGGAGTTACGCTGGAATTTGCAACGATTGGGGCAAAGGTGAAGCCGCTGATTGAGCGACCCTTAAAAGCAATTCTGAGCGGTACGGAACCCCAGCCAGTTGTAATAGCCGACAAGCCGGTTGTTAAGGTTGAAGATGAGGCGGCAGACAAAGCCCCGGAACCCGAAGCGGCGGAGCATTCCGTAATCTCCCGGAATGAAGATGAAACCGGGGATGATACGTTCTTGACGGAAGCACCTACAGAAAAAGAAGAAGAACTCCCTTCATCAGCAACGGACGACAGCGTGCGTACAGAAGCGGAAGACGATTCTTTTGCCTCATCCGAAGTTGCCCGTTCTGACGCATCGGACTCTGCCTCTCCTTTACTACATACAAAGGCAGACCCTGATGCTGTGCCAACATCCGTAGTGGTGGCACCTGATACCGAGACGTTGGCATCCGATTCCATTCACGGAGATACTTCAAAAGAGGACTCCCCACCCTTATCAGGAACAGAAGAAATGGCTCAAACCACAGAAGACAAAATTCAGAAGACGATGTCGGAAGTCATGACGATTAACGGGGCGTTGGGTGTGGCGTTGGTGGACATCACCAGCGGCATGGCGTTGGGGAAAATGGGCAATACCGGGTTGGACCTGGATATTGCGGCGGCGGGAAATAGTGAAGTGGTGAAGGCGAAACTGAACGTGATGCGGGATTTGGGAATTCGGGGTGAAATTGAAGACATTTTGATTACCCTGCAAAATCAATACCACCTGATTCGCCCGTTGGGGTCGGATAGCACGTTGTTCTTGTATGTGGTCTTGAATAAAGATACGGCAAACCTTGCACTGGCGCGGCGGCAATTGTCCAAATCCGAAGCCGGATTGGTGATGTAAGAGGCTCTTTTACAAAGTATAAACACCCCTTGTTTAGACAAACAAGGGGTGTTTTTTTGCTCCCGTTTTGAGCGTCATGGCACTAATGTAAGCCTCCAGAGCTCCGCCTGCCTTCTCGCTTATTTCGCAGATTTCCGTATTTCGTTGACTCGTCCTTTAGGTCTATGGATTACCCACATTTATCAATACCAATCCTCACCCCATCAAGTTCATGTGGTAGGGGCGGGTCATCGGCATGAAGAGCCATTCAAC
>CBKYSX010000867.1:0-2310 GCA_966690745.1 uncultured Ardenticatenales bacterium | reverse complement strand
CACCCTGCTTCAAGGTCTGCCGGTAACGGGCTATGATTCTATAACCTATTTATGGCTCTTTGCGGTTGCGCTTGTTCCGCAACTTATCGGTCATACCAGCTATAATTGGGCGTTGCAATGGTTTAGCCCTTCGCTGATTGCCGTAACCCTGTTGGGCGAGCCGATTCTCTCCACCATCTGGGCATATTTGTTCTTAAATGAAGGTGTCGCCGCTACCACCTTTTACGGCGGGGCGTTGATATTGGTGGGAATCTTCTTTGCCGTGCAAGGGGAACGACGCACCGCCCCCGCCACCGAACCCGTATTGGAATAACCGTGAATCTCTTAGATACCGACCCCACTGCCCCCTGGCAAAGCGAAGCCTATTACCTTGCCGCCCGCCGCCGCGTGGTGGAGCAAATGGGAACCACCGAAATCACACTGATTGAAATTAACGCCGGAGGACAATTACTGCCCCATGTTCAGTCCTACCGAACGGTTTACTGCTGTATTGGGGGCGAAGGGGACTATACATTGAACGAGCAGGAGCATGAACTTCAATGGGGTGCTATCGTTGAAGTGGCTCCGCATACGATTCATGCGTTTACCGCCACAGGAACGTCGCCCCTATACTTGTTCTGTTTTCAATCCCTGACGGATGAGGTCATAGAGGCAAAAAATTGGCTGAAAGTGTGGGGGAAATTGACAGGGCGGCTCAGTTGAGCCGCCCTGTTTGTCTTTGCGCTGTGGTGCGTAGGTGTCCCCCCCACATCCACCCGTCGCTGAGGTCACTTTTTGTAACTGTTTATTCCGTGTTGTTGCCACTGATTGTAAGCAGGATGGTAATTTGGTCAAAAACCATCGCATTCCCGCTTAAATCCACATAGAATCGCGGAATATTCAAAGTTTTTATAGAGTTTCTCAAATTCTTGTTTATATCTGCTCCCGGTGCCCCACCATTATAGGCGTTCATGCACCGCTTCCGGTACCGTTTTTACAATATCCACTGTAGGCGTTTCATGCCAATCCGCAAAGTCTTGAATGGTAGTACGCAGGTCGGCAAGCATCTCATCCGTTAGCAGAATATCCGGCTCAAAATGGATGTTACGGATTTCCATCCGCCCCTCTTTGCGGTGCGCTTTCGGGTCTAGCCGCCCGATCAGGCGATCCCCATGCAAAATGGGCAGGGTGAAATACCCGTAACGGCGTTTGGGGGCGGGGGTATAGACTTCGATTTTGTAATCAAAATCAAAAAGGGTATAGGCACGGGCACGGTCCCATACTATCGGGTCAAAGGGCGATAGTAACGCCGTGCGGGTGGCGCGATGGCTCCCGTTCCGTACCTCCTCCAACAATGGCATATTGTCGGGGTGAACATAAACTGGTTCGCTCCATTTTTCAACCGGAAAAACATGGAGTTCCCCTTCGTTCATTAACTGCTTAACCAATGGAACGGTTTTGCGTTTTTCGCGCCGGAAATAATCGGCAACCCAGTTGGCGGTGGTTGCCCCTAACGCTTTGACGGCATTGAGGACAAAGGTGCGCTCTACCGCTTCCATATCAGGGGTCTGTTTATCATCCCAATCGGGAATCACCCGTTCGCGCAAATCGTAAATACGATGGAAATTATGGCGGCGGGCAATCATCAAATCGCCAACGTTAAAAAGATGTTCTAAGACCTGTTTTTCGATTTTCCATTCCCACCAACCCCCTTTTTTGCCATCGGTGCGCTCAAAATCGGCAGACCGCACTTGTCCCTGTTGCTCCACCCGCGCCAGCACATGGTCTACGGCACTTTGATTGCGTTTAATCCAATCAAACCAGCCTTCGACATAGCGGCTCCCCCCGGAGGTTTGGATGGCACGGTAAAGGGCATAATCTTCTATCGGGAGAAAACAGGCGGCATGAGACCAATATTCCATGATGTGCGTGTCTGCGAGTAAATCAGTCAACCAGTCCGGGTTGTATGCACCCAACCGACTATGCAACACCAGATACGGACTACGATGGATGACATTAATGGTGTCAATTTGTAGGACGTGCATCTGTCGGATAATCCGGCGCACATCGTCTTTGGTGGTCGTGGTGGGTGGCGGCTCGGTCAGTCCCTGCGCGGCAAGGAGCATGGTACGAACATGGGCGCGATTTAACATAGGTGTTTTATAAGGGGAACGGGAGGTGGGTAATGTTAGCGTTATTGTAAAGGGATTCGAGCATAGAACAAAATTACTAAAGTTATCATAAACGGTTCGTAGGGTAATAACGCAACATCCTACGCTTCTTAAACCATATCGTCACCAGCGCCACCACCACCACGATTGCCGCTATCAC
>CBKYSX010000866.1:0-2317 GCA_966690745.1 uncultured Ardenticatenales bacterium | reverse complement strand
ATGGGGACTGGTCGGTGCGTGATATTATTGCTCATCTCAACGCATGGGATAAGCGTGGTATCGAATGGATAATGACTGCATTGGATGGCGATAGACCGCATATTCCCGCCCCACAAACGACATGGAGCGGGCGGCATAAACTGAATCAAATAACGTATGCACAAGCACAACATCAATTTATAGGGGAGGTTCTTGCAGAGTATCGAGAAACCTTCGGTGAATTATTGGAGGTGTTGGAGGGGATAGATTCTGAGGCATGGGATATGGAAGTCTATTACATTTACAATAACGCTCCTGCTGTCACCCCGATTCCTATGCAAACATTGGTGCGTTGGCGGTTGAATCATCTGGTCACCCATAAAAAGCCCATTGCTGAATCCATGGAATCAAGGCATGAACCGTAATGATCCACGTAAAGAAAAAGGCGCGTCCCATGTTAGGACGCGCCTTTTTTATTGAAGTGATACGTGACTAAGCGCGTTTCCGCAGGCGCAATGCCACGCCAACCCCTGCCAACCCGACCAGTACCACACCAACCACCACCGGCAAAACGCCATCGGTTGCAGTGGTGCTGTTCAGGTCGCTCACGGTGACAGCAGTAGGAACGCCGGTATTGGTCGGGTCTAGTACGAACAACCCTTGTTCAATCCCCCCAATCAACACCGTACCGCTTTCAAAGAACGGATAAACGTTCCAGGCACCGTTGAAGTTGGGCAAATTGTCTGCGGGATAAATATCGAAGAAGCCGATTTCGGTCAGGTTGCCGTTGGCAATATCGCTGGTGCTATGCACCCGCAACCCGGCACGGTAATTGGCTTGATACAGATAATCACCCACGATGTACTGGTTGTGGTCAATATTTGGCTCGGTGCTTTCGTGGTAATCAATCAGCACTGGGACATCCAGATCGCGCATATCCCAAACATAGGTGCGGGCGTTGTGCCCAAAAATATCTTCATCCAACTCGTCATCCACCACCATGTAGTTCAGGTCCGGGGTGAAAGAGCTTTGATGGGTGTAACCTTCGCCCACATACCCGGTGCGGGATACTTGGACAGGATTGGCTTTATCCGTCACATCTACAATCGTGATGGTATCGGTGTTGGAGCCGATACAAATTTCCCGCCCTTGATAATCGGCATCGGGACCATCGTAAATCAGACAATCCACGTCGTGCGTATACCCGTCGCTGGCGAAACAACCGGCGTAGGTCGGGTTGGCGGGGTCTTGCACATTCACCATATGCAACCCACCGCTACATTCGTCGCTCCCGACCGCATAGGCAAAGCCCGATTCTTCGTTAATCCAGATATTGTGAATACTGCCGCCGCCGGGGTAATGTGCCGTTTCCGTAAAGGTTACGGGGTCGGCAGGCGGGGTTTGGTAATTCCGCAATTGGGTCAGGTCCAGAATCTGAATTCCGTGATTCCCGTTGTTATCGGACACGATGAAAGCGTGATTGTTGTAGCTTTTCAATTCACGCCATGTCGAACTGCTGGTATGCGAAGGCAACCACCCTACGACGAAAGACCCCGCCCCGTCGGTAATATCCACAATCGTGGTGCGGTCGCGCATCCCCAATAGCGCGTATTCGCGCCCGGTAACAGGGTCGGTCCAGCCCCACAAACTGCTCATCCGAATGGTGCCGCCCGGGGTCAATTCCGAAAGGGGAACAAAAGAAAGCAGGTCAACATTACTACAGGCATAGCCTCCTGCGGTTCCCCCGACACAGGGGGTTTCACCCAGACGGGGCAAATCTTGAATGGGAACCAAATCATCATCCCGCCCGACCTGACAATAACCGGGGTCTTCATCCTGATTAATGCCGGTATCTTCACGCGCCGCGGGGAAGGAATACACCGCATCCCGCGCCGGTTCGTCGGCTTGCGCCGTGCCCTGTAACCCGAATGCCAACGACAATGCCGCGACCACCGCGACAACACACATGAGCGCGACGTTGCGCCATGCAAAAGAGTGGGTAGGTGTATTCACAGGAAGGCTTCCTTTCACACTGCTAGAACGGTTCGGCTAATAAGCCGGCTTTCAACTACCAGAACAGCTAATAGTCAAGTCTAAGCTACTCCTTATCCTTGTCAATTGAAGGTTAATTGTTAGAAGGGCTAACTCTAAGGGAAGTGTCCCCACTATTTACGGTTGCCAACTCCATAATGCTATATGAGAGGGACAAAATCGTCCCGTAGCAAATCGATTTACGCTCATTTTGAGTTTATATTGTATTTCTTTGCCGGACCATCACACTGTAAAAAATGTAACAGGCTTTTAAGGCTTTAGTGGTCCGTAGTTGCGAATAAAAATA
>CBKYSX010000865.1:0-2318 GCA_966690745.1 uncultured Ardenticatenales bacterium | reverse complement strand
CTGCCGCTATCCCCGCATGAATCGGGCGTGGACGATAGAGCATCCATACCGTGATGGCGGATAGTAATGCCAGCGATAACGGCGAATTTTGGACAACCACAAAAGTGGCATAACTCCCCGCAAACGCCACAACCGCCAGCACCATTGACCCCCATGACAGGGATTGCCATCGTCGGCTAATTCGCAAAGAAAAAGCCAGTAAAACCAGAGCAAACAGAGCCGCACTGATGCGGGCAATAGGTAGGGGTAACCCCGAAAATGGGAGAAAGTAGGATACAAAAACAGGTAGGTAGACATACCGATAAGCACGGTCTACGGAAGCAACCCACTGCTGTTGCCATTGTAAGAACAGGTCGGAGTCATACAAATGTGCTAACTCCCCTTTCCACACCACCTGTCCCCCTGTATAAAACGCCAAAAAGTCCCCTTCCAGCCCCATGGTGATGAGCAAAAAAGGAAAAATCGCCAGCAATAAACCTGCACTTATAGCAAAGAACAGAGCAATCGGACGGGACAGTGCCATGTAAAACAACCTTGAATGGATGACCGCTTTACCATACGCGGAGTTGCCTTCCCTGCCAAGTCCCATACGGTACTATCTGCCACTCTATTTCACACATTACTGACAAGCAAATTTCAACTAACTTAGTACTCCCCTACTATTGCAATCTTTACCAGAGCTTTTATAATGCAGAAAGTTTCCAATTGAGGAAACAACCCCTTATGTCGGATAGCAAGATTCCAACTTATTTCATCCCGGAGTCCCTATTCAACACCACGTTCTCATGGAGGAATTCCTAATGTATCTGCCTCGCGAAGAAGGTCAAGGTCTTGTAGAATACGCGCTTATCCTCGTCCTCGTAGCCGTTGTCGTGATCGCCATCCTCACCGTTCTCGGTCCCCAAATCGGTAACGTTTTCAGCGCGATCACCGGCTCAATGGGAACCTAGTTCTCACAAACGTTCAGTAAAAAAAGCCCTGCATGTGCAGGGCTTTTTTGTTGTTATGCACAAATATACCCCGTTCTGCTTTGTGGCGTTGCTACCCGTAACTTCTACGCCAATCAAGGGTTTTTATGTTCACTTATGACATAATCCCTGACAAGGGCGCAGGGAATGCGCTGTTGTCCCACTTCATCCCTATGGAGGCAATCCGCCTATGGTTCGCATCGTGACGGATAGTACCGCCAATATCGCACCGGAGCTCGCGGCGCAACATAATATCACCATTGTTCCCCTCAAGGTTCAGATGGGCGGCAAAGCCTATTCGGAAGGGGTGGATTTGACCGGGCAGGAATATATCCAGCGTTTGCCCTCGCAAAACCCGCTTCCTACCACGTCCCAACCCACACCGATTGAATTTGAAGACATCTACAATAAGATTCTCGGTGAAGGGGACGAAATTGTTTCGATTCATCTTTCCAGTGATTTAAGTGGTACCCACAACTCTGCCACGATTGGCAGAAACTCTACCAACCCGGACAAAATCAGTGTGGTAGATGCCCGCACGGTTTCCGCAGGGCTGGCATTGTTGGTAATTGCCGCCGCCGAAATGGCGCAGGCGGGCAAATCCCGCAGTGAGATTGTGGCAGGAGTCGAAAAATTGATGCAAACCAACCCACTCGCCCTCACGCTGGATACGCTTGAGTATCTGCGGAAAGGGGGACGGATTGGCGGCGCGCAGGCATTAATTGGCGGGTTGCTTAAAATCAAGCCAACCATTGAAATCAAAAACGGCAAGCTGGAAGCAGGCGAACGGGCGCGTAGTCGTAGCAAAGCACTAGAATTGTTGGTAGACAAAATGGCATCTACCTTTGGCGACAAACCCGTCTGGATTGGGATTGCCGAAGTTGCCTCGCCCGATGTGGGCGAATTTGAGCGAATGTTGCGCTCCCGGTTGAATGTGCAACGGCTCTATGTCTGCACCATCGGTCCCGTTGTCGCCACCCACACCGGACCGAACACCATCGGGGTTACAGGCATTTACGCACCGAATTAGTGAAAAGTGAACGGCAACAACGATAGATGCATCGGGTTACGGTAATGCCATCTGCACAGTGGACAGGTTAATTCCGCCCCTGTGGAAGGTTCTGGTATACCTAACCCGCCCCAACAACTACAATAACACCCTGTTGTGGGTTACTGCTGTCGTTGTTGTCACTTCCGTTCACTTATCACTCTTCACTAGCCACTTTTCACTTCCATACACTAGCCACGAATCACTATCCTGATATACTCTCCCGCCGAACCCTTCTGCTATTTTAATGAAGCAAGAAGTTCGGTGGGAGCATGTTGTGACGGACGAAGAAGAACTTGATC
>CBKYSX010000864.1:0-2318 GCA_966690745.1 uncultured Ardenticatenales bacterium | reverse complement strand
AACGAAGTACTGAATGGACCGAATCCCGACTTCCGCTCCATCGGTGTGGTCAACCCGCCGGGCAGTGCGGTTAGTGGGTTGCGCGTGGCATTGGAAATTCTGCAAGGCAAAGAGGTAGATGCCTCGCAACTCGCCGGACCTTTCGGCAACTCGCTCTACATTCCGATTCCCGGTCAAGTCAATTCGGACAACTTCGCCGCCGAATATGAAAAAATTGCCGACCAGCCCGCCTCGTTCGTGTTGGATGGCATGATTACGCAGGAAGAAGCCGCCGGATTCATGGCTGAATAATTGTAAGAAACGTGAATTGAGTATTGGGTATTGAGAAAACGGAAACCCTTTCCTACCCTTCTCCATTACGGAGAGAGATCACGGGGCAAGGTCGTTTTCTCAATACTCAATACCCACTACTCCACTCATCTACCCTCAAGGACGAGTCACACCCCATGCCCACCCACACCGTTTCCCTACAAGCCAAACAGATTGTCAAACGCTTTGGCGGCGTGGTTGCCGTTGCCGATGGCAATTTGGCGGTGCAATCGGGGGAAGTGGTGGCATTGTTAGGGGCGAATGGAAGCGGTAAAAGTACCTTAACCAAAGTGATTACCGGGTTGCTATCTCCCAATGAAGGCACGGTGATGTTGGATGGTGAGACGGTACGGTTTGCCTCCCCACAGGCGGCACAACGGCGCGGGATTGCGGCAGTCTATCAGGAACTAAGCCTGATTCCCGATATGACCGTTGCTGAAAATATCTGGTTGGGGCATGAGCCGCGCCAATGGGGTTTTCGCATTGATGGCAAGACACTGCTTGCCCAAACCCGCGCCCTGCTGGACTTATTTGCGGGAACGGTCTCCCCCGCTTTACAACCCGACGAACCGGTCTCTGCACTGCCCCCCGACGAACGCCAGATCGTCGAAATCCTCAAAGCGGTCAGCCTCAATCCCCGTTTACTGATTTTAGATGAAGCCACCGCCAGCCTTGACAGCCAACAGGTGAGCCGCCTCTTTGAATTGGTCACACAATGGAAACAGCAAGGCAAAGGGATCGTTTTTGTATCCCACCGCATGGATGAAATATTCCGCGTGGCAGACCGGGCGGTAGTTCTGCGGAACGGGCGCACGGTAGGCGAAACCCCGATTGCCGATACCACCGAACAGGCATTGGTACAATTGATGATTGGGGATGTGGTCGCCGTACCGCGTCCGAATGTTGAACTCCCGGTAGGCGCAGAGCCGCGTGAACGATTAAGAATTGAACGTCTTTATACGGAGCGGTTGCGGGGGGTTACGCTGACGCTCACCGATGGGGAATTGTTGGGGTTGGGTGGGTTGCAGGGTCAGGGGCAAAGCGAATTGCTCCGTGCCATTTTCGGGGATATTCCCCATCGTGGCACGATTACACTCAACGGGAAACCTGTTCGCTTTCACCATCCCCGCGATGCCATGCGGGAAGAGGTTGCCTATGTACCGGGGGACCGGGGTGCGGAGGGGTTATTGTTAAGTCGTTCGATATTAGAAAATTTTCAATTGGCTTCATGGGGTAGCTATGGCTTCCCGTTGAATATGCCCCATGCTCGTAATGATGCGGAACGGGTGGGAAATGACCTTAAATTAAAATATGCCGGATTGGACGCGCCTGTTAGCAGTTTGAGCGGGGGTAACGCGCAAAAGGTGGTGATCGGAAAATGGTTGCTCCGTGCGCCACGCCTATTACTGTTAAATGACCCGACCAAAGGGATTGATGTCTCCGCCAAACGGGAGTTTTATACCCTATTGGCAGAGTTGCAACAGGCAGGCACGGCAATCTTATTTTACAGTAGTGACGATGAAGAACTTTTAAGCCTGTGCGACCGCGTGTTGGTTCTCCAAGACGGAATCATTCGTGCTGAATTAAGCGGGGACCACTTGACCCATTCGGAATTGGTGGGGGCAAGTATGGGGACGGGGGAGAAAGGAGAAAGGGGTAAAGAGAAAGGGAAACCGGCGACCCACCCCCTAACCCCCTCCCAAGAGGGGGAAATATAATGAAACCAATCCAATTAAAGTATGTAGCGTTGCGCTATCCCTATCTGTTTACCCTCGCCATCTTAGTGGTGGTGTTTGTGGTGAATTTGATATTGCAACCGAATTTGATTGAACCCCGCGTTCTGAACGGCAATATTCGCACGTTTTTACCGTTGATGATTGTGGCGGTGGGGCAGACACTGGTGATTATGGGTGGCGGGATTGACCTTTCAATAGGTGCAATTCTTTCTTTAGTGACTGCCGTTTTGGTCACTAATCTCACACCTGATGCGACAGCTCTCCAAACCATGA
>CBKYSX010000863.1:0-2324 GCA_966690745.1 uncultured Ardenticatenales bacterium | reverse complement strand
ACTCTGCCAGCCACGGACTATCTCCCGCGAACCCATAATGGGCGATCCTGCTATGGGCAATTTTCATCTCATGGGGGCTGTCAGCGTGTAGTTGTACTACCTCAAAATCGGGAATGGGTGGGGGCATCACCAACGTTTCAGGGGTACAAAGCATTAAGGGCAATTGAGACTCTTCCGTGAATCCTTCCTGCTCCAATAACGATGGCAATTCCGGTGTGTATTCCCCGATGAACTCAAAACGGGGCAACCGATTTTCCCGAACAAATACCTCTCTTAGTAAAGTCAGGGCTTCTTTTGCCTCTTCTGAATCTGCCACAATCGGCTCATCTGGAATCGCATAGTTAAAGAAAGGAAGCGCATCGTTCGCCTGAATGAACACTGTAAACGGGGGTACAGGCACTGTCCGATATTGTGTTGTTGCACTAAATCGCAAATAGGCTTGAAGACGGGAAATGGAGTTGTTCATGGTTGTAAAGCCTTTGTTAAGGGTTAGAATGAACGAGGGATGGACAAAACAACTACACCACAATCAATGGTGATAAACGTATGCAAACCTCTATTGTTGTTTAGCAGGTAATTATCTATTTTACACGAAACCTCCATCAAAAGATTGTGTATTAATGCTATTGTTAATGCAATTACTTTTCATAAAATGGATTTTTGTGCCGGGTGGCTTGCGTCTTATAGCAAGTAAGCCGCCAATAATTTCTTATCGTGTGATTTGCCCTGTGCCAATAGAACATCGTTCTCCAGGTACAACAACCATCCCCGGTGGAATTTATTTGCGATTACCAACTAAAAACGCCAGCAAACCGTGCATCGCTCGCACTATCAGGTACGGGCGGGTTGCCAACCATGTCGTAGAGGACAAGGAGTTTGCGCCCTATGGTCAAGTTAGGACGGTCATTCATCATCGTTACGTTGCTCTTATTGACCATCGGCTTGGTGTCGAACGCCATCTTTGCCGCGCCGCCTACTATTAGTGCGGACCTCAAAGCGCGTTTAGAACGTCAGGCAGGTGGAACCGTGCGGATTCATACTGACCCGATTTCCGGGTTGGCACGGTACGTCGAAGCCGGTGATCTGGCATTGACCAGCGAGTTTGCAGGCAAGTTCGCCACCCCGGAAGAAACAGCACGGGCATTCATGTCAACCTATGGCTCTTTGTTTGCCATTCGGGATGCCAGTCAACTACAAACCACTTCTGTTAAAACCGATGAATTGGGAATGACCCACGTTCGCTTTGCCCAAATGCAAGGCGGAATTTCGGTCTTTGGTGGGGATTTGATTGTACACTTAAACGCCGATGGCTCGGTTGCCAGTGTGAATGGTGTCACCGTTGGCGGGTTGGATACCCTTAGCACACAAGTTTCATTGAGCGAAGCGGATGCGGACAAAGCCGCATTGAGTCAATTGGCTATTGTCGGTGATGCCACCGTTACTGAAAAATCGGTGGTTATTCTCAACCCGTCTGTCATCACCGACCAACCATCAGGCACCTATCTCACCTATCGAGTACGGGTGGATTCGGAAAGCCGCCCTGACCTCGCCAAGTATGTGTTTGTAGATGCTCAATCGGGTGAAGTTCGCTTCTCTTACCCCGCCGTCTACGAAGTCCGCAACCGCCGCACCTATAATATGCGCCGTAGCACCAGCTATGCCAATGCTCTTCTGGTACGGAGCGAAGGTCAAGGCAACGTTACCACCGCCAGCAACTGTACCGTTGCCGATATTAACAATGCCCATAATTACGCGGGCAACACCTACGACTTCTTCTACAACCGCTACGGGCGTGATTCCTACAATAATGCAGGGGCGGCACTCAACTCCTACGTCTGCTACGGCACCAACTATCAAAACGCCTTCTGGGATGGCTCCCGCATGACCTATGGTGATGGTTTTGCGGCGGCAGATGACGTGGTAGCCCACGAATTGAGCCACGGGGTTACAGAATACGCCTCCGGCTTAATTTACTCCTACCAATCCGGTGCTTTGAACGAATCCTACTCCGACATTTTTGGCGAAGCGGTTGACCTTACGAACAGTTCCGGTTCGGATGGTTCAAGCGTTCGTTGGGATATGGGCGAAGATATTCCCGGTATTGGCGCAATCCGCGATATGGCAGACCCCGGACGTTTCGGCGACCCCGACCGCACCAACAGCTCCAACTATTACTGTGGATCCGGCGATAGCGGCGGCGTTCACATCAATTCCGGCGTGCCCAACAAAGCCTATACCCTCTTGGTAGATGGTGGGTCTTTCAATGGCAAAACCATTACTTCCATTGGTTTGGATGCCGCTTCTGCCATCAATTATGAAAGCGT
>CBKYSX010000862.1:0-2325 GCA_966690745.1 uncultured Ardenticatenales bacterium | reverse complement strand
ACCCGCTAAATGCGTTGTTCTGTGCCATACGGTCGCCGCCGCGCCACGCCACGCTTTCAGTGCGTCCCATGTCACGGTGAATTGTTCGCGCAGAATGGCAACCCAATGCTTTTTGAGCAGTCCGGCGGGCATATTTTTAACGAGGACATAAATCCAGTTGCGCCCGTTGAAGAAGGAGGCAAAGACCCCGCCCCCGGTGGCGCTGATTTTGTGGTAAATCACGGCGTTGGGGGCAAAGATGGTGCCATACCCTGCCAATTGCGCCCGCCACGCCAGGTCTACATCTTCCAGATAACTTTCCAAACGGTAATCAAATTCCCCGATGGCTTCAAACAGCTCCTTACGGTAGAGTGCCGCCCCGCCACACGCGCCAAACACCCATTCTTCCGCGTCAAAGCGTCCATCATCTTTCTGCCACACGCCGCGATTGCCGGGGCGACCACTAACGGTGTAAAAATCCCCGGCGGTGTGAATCAGGGTGCGGTCATCCCACACTTTCATTTTGCTGGCAACCGACCCGGCGGCGGGGTATTTGTCCGCCACACGCACCATTTCCTCTAACCACGTCGGCTCGGCTTCGGTGTCGTTGTTCAGCAAGACCAGAAATTCACTGCGATTTTCGCGCACGGCGATATTAAAGGCGGCTGTCACCCCCAGGTTGTTCGGCAGGGCAACAATTTTGACTTCCGGGTATTCCTTACGGAGCCATGTCACCGTGCCATCGGTGGAGCCATTGTCAATCACCACGATTTCAAAATCGCGGTAGGTCTGGGCGCGGAGCGACGGCAGACACAATTCCAGATGGTGCTTGCCGTTCCATGTCGGGATGGCAACCGAGACGCGGGGGGGTGGGGTCATATCAACCCCTCCGCCGTTGCCCATTCTGCCAATCCCTCGCGCCAATGCGGTAGCCCCGCCCCTGCCTGCCGTGCATGGAAGGTACTCAATTCAACATGGGCGGGGGGCGTGGCGGCGCGGGGGAAAGCATCGGTGGGATGAACGGGAAAATCCTCTTTCCCTACCGTTTCCAAAATGGCGCGGGCAAAATCGTAGCGGCTGACGCACCCTTCATTCACCAGATGATACCGTCCATAGGCGCGGCTCTGCACTAGACGATAGATCGCATCTGCCAGATGGGGTGCGTAGGTGGGGTGTCCTGATTCGGTCGTGACAACGCTCAATTCGGGGCGGCTGTTGCTCAATTCCACAATTTTGCGCGGGAAATTGGTGCCTCCCGGTCCAAACACCCATGCGGTACGGGCAATGTAAAAGCGGGTCAGCAATTGCTCCACGTAATACTCCCCCGCCAGTTTACTGCTGGCATAGACACTCAGGGGCGTGGTCGGGTCCCCTTCCCAATAGGGCGCGCCTTTTTTGCCGTCATACACATAATCGGTGCTGACATGGAGTAGTTCCGCGCCGGTTGCCTGCGCCAGCAATGCCATGTTCTGTGTTCCGATGGCGTTGGCACGGTAGGCGGCTTCGGGGTCCCGTTCGCACCCGTCCACATTGGTCATCGCGGCGGCATGGAGAATCAGGTCAAAGGGGACAGAGCGTAGGGTCAGCACCGCTTCACGGTCGCCCACATCTAACGCCTGATGCCCGACTGCCATCACTTCATGTCCGGTAAAGCGATTCTGCAAGGCGCGCCCCAGTTGCCCGGTCGCGCCGGTAATAAGTACTTTCATAGGAAAAGGTGCATGTTGCGTGTTACATGTTGCATGGATCTACGTAAAATCACTTTGTTTTCTGGAAACAACGTGTAGCCCAAGGATCATGTCAATTTCACGAAACTGTGCTTTCCGCCGTTAGAATGCAAAATGCAAAGACCATTTAATCTTTCGGGCGGCTTTTGAACAACAACTGCCATTCCCCTTTTTGCACAACGGTATCATCCTGCTTTTTGACTTCGATGTTGAACATGACGATGCCGCCGCCCAACCGTGCCATGGCACGGGTGTTGGTCACTCTGATTTCGACGCGAATGGTATCGCCAATAAAGATGGGAGCGCGAAATTTCCAGTCTAAGCCCATGAAGGCTTCCACACGGTCGCCCATCCAGCCCAAGCCGGTGGCAAGCCCGGTGGCAATGCTTAACCCCAACATGCCATGTGCGATACGTTGCCCGAACATGGTTCTTCCGGCATAAAGGGCGTTGGTGTGGATCGGGTTAAAATCACCGCTGACTCCGGCAAAAGCGGTAATATCACTTTCGGTAATCGTGCGCCCTTCCGTAACGAAGGTTAGCCCGTCGCTAAAATCTTCAAAATAGCCTTCTATCCGCGTTGACATGGTGCTCCTTCAGGAATTGCATAGTGCATATTG
>CBKYSX010000861.1:0-2329 GCA_966690745.1 uncultured Ardenticatenales bacterium | reverse complement strand
GGGTGGATGGGCTGGTGCTGGTGGCGGCGGGCGCAGGTGGACACACCGGGCAAATGACGGGCTTTGCCTTTGTGGATGCAGTACGGCAGTTCTGGGATGGAATTATTGTGCTGGCGGGCGGCATCAGTACCGGGCGCGGTATACGGGCGGCGCAGGCATTGGGGGCGGATTTGGTCTACATGGGAACCCGTTTTATTGCCACCGAGGAAAGCCTTGCGGTGCAGGAATACCGCCAGATGATTGTGGACAGCACCGCTGATGACCTGATTTTAACCGATGCGGTGACGGGGGTTCCCGCCAATTTTCTGGTTCCCAGCTTTACCCTGCGTGGCTTAGACCCTCGTTCCCTTCGCAAACCCGAACTCGGCGTGGATTTCAAAACGCCTTATGACGATACCAAAGCGTGGAAACATCTTTGGAGCGCGGGGCAAGGGGTGGGAGCGATTACGGAGATTCAACCTGTCGCGCAGGTGGTGGCAACGTTGCAACAGGAGTATGCAACGGCGATTCAACGGGAGCGGGTGGGCGATGCGTGGACGCGGCAGTATTAGTCATTATGAAAGATTTCAATGCACTTTGAACATAAGTAGGCGTTATGCAGTTAAGGAAAGAAACCGGGTTTCTGCCGTTGGAATACCCGGTTTCGGTTGCCCCTTACCGTTTTCCCTTACTCATACTGCAATGCCCGAATAATATCCAGTTGCGCCGCGTTCCGCGCCGGAAGGATGCTGGCAAAGAGGGTAATCAGCACCCCTATCACGATGGCGGCAATAATACCCGCCACCGGGAAGAAGTAGGGCATTTGCCAGCCAATCGTAGTAAAGGCGGTGATAAAGCCATAACTCATGGCGACCCCGACGAAAACGCCACACGCCGCGCCGAACAGCCCCAACAACAACGCCTCGGCGGTGACAATACGCCGAATCTGCCGTTTGCTTCCACCCACTGCCCGTACCATGCCAATTTCGCGCCGCCGTTCCAATACGTTGATGGTCAGCGTGTTTAACACCCCCAACGCCGCCGGAATCAGAATCAGGAAGGCGACCACATAGAAGCCATAAAAACCGACCTGTGTGGTGCGGGCAAGGGTATCTCGGTATTCCCCGGTAAGTGTCGCGGTAAATTGGGGATACTCTGCCAAAATCGTCTGAATGTCGGTCAATACGGTTGCAGGCTCTACCCCCGGTTTGACATTAACCATCAACAACACATCATCCGTTTTGTTAAAATCGGCGGCGAGGTTGGTCTGGGAGATATAAATGGCATTCAGCTTGAAGGTCAAAATGTCATCGGCGATCCCGACCAGTTGATAGGTGTGTTGCCCGGTGGGAGTTTCCAACGGGAAGGTATCGCCCACCTTCAACCCCATCGCGGTTGACCCTAACGAGGTCATCACGGCTCCCCGTCCGGCAGACATCGCGGCATATGCCTCTGCCTCGTTTCCGGCGACAAAGGTAATCGAGGAAAACCGGGGATAGCTTTGCGGGTCAATTCCCAACACTTCTAACGCCTGCCCGTTCGAGGCACTACTCCCATACCGAATCCCGCCAACAGTTTCGACATCGGGCAGGGCGCGAATCGCGGTTGACAGGCTTTCGTCAGCTCCAACCACATTTTGATAAACCGCAATCGTCGGCGGCAAAATCGCAATATCGCTGGCAAAGGTGCGGTTGGTTAAATCAGTAACAAAGTTGCCCATACTGGAAACAAGCGCGAATATCATAATCAATGCCGCCAACCCGACCATCAGTGTACTCGCCGTAATCGCCGCCCGCCCCGGTTCCCGCGTCAGGTTCCCCTGTGCTAAATCGCCTTCCTGCGCAAACCACAGCGAGAGAAACGGGCTGAATAATCGTGCGATTGGAATCACCAACCCCGGCGCGGCAAGCAACATCCCCAGCAAGAACAACGCCGCGCCGCCGATAGCGGTTGTCTGACTACTGACCAATAACAGGGCGGCAATGCCCATCACGACCGCCCCCGCCAGCAACCCCCATCGTGCTGTGCGCTGAACATCGGCTACAGGAGCGGGGCGTAACCCTTCCAACGGAGCGATACGGCTGGCACTACGGGCGGGGAAATATCCGGCAACCAGTGCTGTGAGTATCCCGATGGTTGCCGTACCCACCACCGCTCCCCACGATACGACCGGGACAAAGCGCATTCCCGGCATGAATTGGGTAATCGCTTGATTGACCCCGGCACTCATGGCGATTGCCAACCCGTACCCCAACGCCAATCCGATAAACGTACCCATTATCCCTTGTACCAGACTTTCAATCCCAATCATCTGGGTGATTTGGGCACGGGTCGCACCAAGGGTGCGGAG
>CBKYSX010000860.1:0-2330 GCA_966690745.1 uncultured Ardenticatenales bacterium | reverse complement strand
AACCTTCATTGCCTCCTTTGCGTGAGAACCCGTCGTTCTTCGTGTCCTTTGTGTTCTCTGTGGTGAATCTGCCGTGTGCCGTTTCTTTACGGCGGGCGGGTCACAGGTTCCATGCCGATTGCCCCGTAGGGTGTGTGTGCAACGCACATGCGCGTAGCGATGCCCCTACGAAAAATTGTGTCGTTCTTCGTTCGCTACGCGTATGTGCGTTGCACACTTTGTGTCCTCTGTGGTGAACCTACCGTTGTCGTTTCTGCGTCCTGCGTCCCGCGTCCCGCCGTTACCGGCTTATTGAATTATTGCCCGGCGGCAGGCATAGAAACCACACGGTTGTGCCCTTCGGCTTTTGCCTGATACAGCGCGTCATCGGCACGGTCCAGCAGGGCGAGGAAGGAGGGCAGGTCGGGGCGAAGTTCGGCAACCCCCAGACTGATAGTGGTGGTAACGGGTCCTTTGGCAGTGGGGAAAATCGTGGTCGCCACCTGATGGCGCAATTCTTCGGCAAGTTCGGTGGCTTCGGCAAGGGTGGTCTGGGGCAACGCCAGCACAAATTCTTCCCCGCCATACCGCCCGATAATATCATCGTCGCGCAAAGCCCCTTCCAACAGAGTCGCCATCCCGCGCAACACCTCATCGCCGGTGGTATGTCCGTGCCGGTCGTTGATTTGTTTAAACAAATCCACATCCAACAACAACACTGCCAATGGCTCGTGGCGCGGTATGGCGGATTGAAACGCCTGTTCCGCCAACACCAGGAAATGGCGGCGGTTGTACAGTTGGGTCAAGCCGTCGGTGGTCGCCAGATAATGGACTTCTTCAAAAAGCCGGTTGTTGCTAATCGCAATCGCGGCGTGTCCTGCCATCGCCATCAACAATTGCCCTTCATGCTGGCTCAGGGTACGGTGCGGGTTTTCATCAAAGACAATCAGTGCCCCCATTTTTTCGGAACGATAGCGCAAGGGGGCGACCGCCAAAATGGCTTCCGTTTTGCCGGTGGCATCTGTACTTTGCCGCACCACCAATTGCGCGGTGGTCAGGGCGCGGGCAATTAGGGGATATTCCAGCAAATCATCATAGCTTTGCCAATGATTCAATTCCTGGGGGCGGGCTTGCACAATCAAATGAATCTCCCGCCCCTCCCGTTCCGCCAGCACCATTACCACCTGGGTTGCCCCCAACACCACAAAAATCTCATCGGTGACGGCTTGCAATTGGGTGGGCAAATCTTCCAGCCCGATAACGGCGCGGGACGAGCGATACAATGCCCGCGATTGCGCCAGCGAATTTTGCAATTGCCCGATCAACCCTTCCCGTTCCAATTCGCTCTGTTTGCGGGGGGTGACATCGGTCAGCACCCACAATTGCCCGTTGGGGCGGCGGAAACGGAAGCTCAATTGCATCCGGCGCAATTCAAAAAATCGGTCGCGCCATTGAAATTCGAGCCGCTCCGTCGGGTCGGGCGGCGACCCCAACGACAAGTGCGCCACCCCCGGAATAATGCGGGAAAGCGGTTGCCCGACGGCATACTCCATCGAATCGCCCAGCATTTTGCGGGCAGTGGGGTTAATCGCCAGAATGTTTTGACGGGGGTCTACCAGGATCATCCCGTCCGATACCGCATCAAACAACAACGCCGCATTCACCGGAATCAAATCCATAATCTGCATATCGAATAACACCCACGTCACACTCAACCCACTGATCGCCAACGCAAAAGGACCAAAATCCAACAGGGGAAACGGGTCTAAATTGAGCAGATGGAGCGCGTTCGCACTCCATGGAATCACCAACGCCAGCAACAAAAAGCGTTGTTCGCGGGGGCTGTTACGGGTACGCCCGACATGGCGCAGGAAATAGATACCGGAGAGCAGTAACAGGCTATAGGTGATAACAATATGGACAAAGAACCACGGTCCCTTCACCGATTGCACTGCCGACACCCCGTTGATTTCGACGATGGGCAACGCGGTATAAAACAGCTGATGCCATTGGTTCGTCCATACCAAAATAAAAGCGAAAAAGGAAAGCCATGTCAACCCAAAAATCACCCGCCGGTCCCGGTGGAGCGGCGACCCCGTGTATTCCAATACAAACAGCACCCACCACGGCGTAATCGTTACAATCCCGATATGTTTCAGACAAAACCAGAATAATTTAATGGCATCTTCCTGTGCCGTTAGTTCCATCCCGTACAATAATGCCCACCACCCGCCGGCCGCCAATGTCAACCCCAACGGTTCGTGTGCCGTCGCCGACCGTTGCCATACGATAATGGTCACCCAGAACATAAGCAGGGCGACACCGAAAAGCCAGAGGCTGTAGGGGGTAAA
>CBKYSX010000859.1:0-2332 GCA_966690745.1 uncultured Ardenticatenales bacterium | reverse complement strand
CTTTTCGACTTTCCCCACGAGGTCTGCCCCTACGTCGGCGGCTTTGGTGTAAATCCCACCCCCCACACGGGCGAAGAGGGCAATACTCGAAGCCCCGAAACCGAAGCCTGTCACCCATTGGGTCACTTGGGCTAGGTTCGCGCCCATCGCGGCGAAGATCAGGCTGAGTAGGGCAATCCCGCCCAAGCCGAGGCTCACCACGGACATTCCCATGACCGTACCGGAGCCAAAAGCGACCCGCAAGCCATCATTGAGGGATTTTTGCGCCGCCGCCGCCGTGCGAAGGTTGGAACGCACGGCGATGTTCATGCCGATATTTCCGGCGACGGCAGAGAGCAATGCGCCAAAGACAAAGGACAGTGCCGTTTGCCAGCCCAAGCCCAATGCGGTAATGATCGCGACAACCACCGTAAAAATCACCAAAACGCGATATTCCGCGAACAGGAAGGCTGTGGCACCCTCTTGGATAGCCTTCCCGATTTCTTTCATTTTGTCCGTACCTTGATCTTTAGCCAATACCTGTTGCGCGGTGTAGCCTACAAAAAGTAAGCCCAGAATTCCGGCAACGAGAGCAGTGATTACGGGGGTTTGTTGCAACATCCGTCTCTCTCTCCATTGATAGGTGGGTTTTGGGAGTGTCAAAACACCAGCCGCCACCCGTATTGTTAATGGGACACAAAAAAGATGACGCACTGATTTACGCCATCTGCTGGGCGGCAACATTAACATAAGTGAGGGAATTGGGCAATTTGTGGGAGATATTGAGTAAAAAGTGAACGAAAGCAACGACAGTGAAAAACAGTAACGACAGAGATTGCTTTGTAAAGGTGGGTCACTCTTATTGTATTGACAAGAGAGGATGGTGCAGGAAAGCCCCCTCTTGGGAGGGGGGAAGGGGGGTGGGTTGTTGTTCCCTCCTGCTTCAATCTTATTTGGCACTATACATTAAAAACCCCTCTTTGTCTCCGTTCCTCCCTCTCTCTGTGTTACGCCGTTGCCGTTCTCTCCCCTCTCGTCTCTCTTACTCCTTCCCCCACATGGTTGGCAAATAATTGCGGAACTTGAAGGGGGCGGGGGTGCCCGAAATATCCAGATGGAGCAGGGTCACGGAATAGGCGGGAAAGTCGTAGACTATCGTTTCGCCCGATACGGTTAGGGGGGTGGAGGGGGCATCGCTTAAATCATCGGCGGGGTTGGGGTTGCCGTTATAGGTGACGGTGGTGGCGCCCAAACTTTCGGCTTGAATCGTGTCCGCCGTACCACCCGCAATCGTTCTGCCCGTCACGGTGAGGTCGGCGGTCAGGGGTTGCCCCGTTTTGTTAATGGCAATCAGGGATAGTGTGTCCGCATCTACACGCCCTGCATAAACCACCAATGTCGTATCGGGGAGATTGTTCGTACTTGGAATCATTTGTCCGCCAAAACGGGTCCAAAGGGGGAATACATAATATTGGGGGTAGCGGCTAAAGGTATCGGCATGAACCAAACCATAATCCGTACCATTGCCAAAGGCACCGTTCGCCAAATCCCAATGATTGGCGAGGAAAAAGCCCTTTTCAATCAGTTGCCCCAGCGTATCGGCAATAAACAGGGCATTGACAGCGCGGGTCATTGCCGCGCCCGTATCATTATCTCCCACCGAAATCAGGTTGTATTCCGTCACCGCCATTGGCACATTGCGCCCGTTGGCATGGATGGCAATCGCGCTATCCAAATCGGCGCGAATCCCCTCCCAATTCGGATGGGGGTTGCTCAAAATCGCACCATAGTCGGGGGAACTATCAAAGGCGTATTCGTGCAGGGAGTAAAAATCAAGGTCGGTGCCACCTGCCGCCAGCACTTCGTTGCCCCATGCGTTCCATTCGGCGGGGTGCGGAATTCCAACTGCCCCGACTTCAATCGTGGGGTCAATCTCCCGCATGGCGGCGCGAAATTCCAGATACCCGGCGCGGGTACTGTCCCCGTTCATATATTCTGTGCCGTCGCAGGTCCAATAATCCTCCCAGCCGTATGAGGCACATTGAGGATGATATTGGGGCTTACTCCCGTACAATTCGTTGCCCACCTCCCAATAGCGAATCGGGAAAGGGGCGGGGTTGCCGTGGTCGGCGCGGAGTTGCGCCCAATCACCTGCAATGCCCCAATCGCGCCCTTCACGATCTACGCCAATCGGGGTGGTGTCGCCTACTTCACTATTAAAGAAAGCAACTAGCGCGGCGGCTTCTTCCGGTGTCCCATTCGGTGAGACGACCCACATCCCCTCTATATCGGTCGCTTGCAAAAATTCTATGACATCGGTCGGGGCGGCTCCCCAATCTCCCACCATGCAGTT
>CBKYSX010000858.1:0-2335 GCA_966690745.1 uncultured Ardenticatenales bacterium | reverse complement strand
CCCCTTGAAGCGAGCAGGGTTGCTATTTGGCTATGCAGGAACCGATGAAGCGGCACTCCGGGAAGGGGTGCAACGATTGGCTTCACTCTCCTAATCTTCACTTCATTTCATCTCCTTCCGTACCTTGCCCCGAATATCTCCGACCTCTTCCTGTACCATCTTGTACTTTGGTACGATGTCCCGGTGATGGCTTGCGTTTAAAGTGTGGCTTGTTGTTTCCAACTCTGATTCATTGCACGACTGATATTTTCAGAAAGCGAGCCATAGATGAAGCCGGTTGTATTACCTCGATGGAATAGTATCCCCCACATTGTTGTACTGTGTCTGCTGGTGGGGGGCATGTGGATGAATAGCCTTTTGCTCCAAACCCCGCTTGTCGGAAATACTGTGTTGCCGGAAGCCCCCGCGTTGGAAACCTTATCACTTGCATTTGTTCCCAATCATGGGCAATTTGCCGATGAGGTGCTCTGGCAAACGCGGGGGGATGGCGCGACCCTCTCCTTCCAATCGGAAGGTATTAATGTACAGTTCGCTGATACCGCTACGGTACGCCTGCGCTGGGAAGGGGCGATGCCCTCTGCGGTGGTGACGGGGGGCGAACCATTGGATAGCGTTGTTAATTACGTGCGGGGCAATGACCCGGCACAATGGCATACGGGCGTTCCTACCCATGCCACCCTGACCTATACAAACCTCTATCCCGGTATTGATTTGTACTATGACGGCACAGGCGGCGTACTAAAAGGGACGTATACCATTGCGGCGGGGGCAGACCCCGCCCGAATTCGCTGGAACTTTGAAGGGGTGACGAATACGCAGGTGGAAGCTACGACGGGCAATCTCCGTATGACCTTGCCGAACGGACGCACCTTTGTAGAGGAAGCACCGATTGCCTGGCAAGTGATTGATGGCGCACAGGTAGCCGTTCCCGTCGAATATGTAGTTGCCAAGCATGTGGTCAGTTTTGCCTTCCCGACCGGGTATAACCCTGCCCACCCATTGGTGATTGACCCGACATTGGTCTATAGCAGTTACTTCGGCGAAATCTCCACAGATACGATTCACGATATCAAGGTGGATGGCGCAGGGAACGTGTACGTCACCGGGCAGACCTACAGCGACAATCTGGGTGGGTTGCCCAACACGACCACGGGGCAAGATGATGCCTTTGTTGCCAAATTGAACGCCGCCGGAACGGCGTGGCAATGGATTACCTATCTTGGCGGAACGGAAAGCGAAGCAGGGTACGGGGTAGCGGTCAGTTCTCAGGGCGATGTCTGGATGACGGGGTACACCGATTCAGATGATTTCCCCACCACTGCCAATGCCTATCAAGCCGACTTTGGCGGCTTTTGGGATGCGATTGTGGTGCGATTGAACGGTGCCACCGGCACGGTTAGCTACAGTACCTATTTCGGGTATGATAATCTGGATGAAGGACGTGACATTGCGTTGGACGGCAACGGCAATGTCTATGTGACCGGGCAATTACACCAACAAAATGTGATGGCACTGAAATTGACAGGCGGCGCGAACCCCGCGTTTGTCTACGGGGTGCAATGGGGCGATGACCGGGGTAAAGATACCGGCTACGGGATAGCGGTAGACAGTGCGGGCAGAGCCTATATTACGGGCATGACCGAAAATGCCGCCGACCCGTGGGGGAGTACCTTCCCGATTGTAAACGCCATTCAACCGACCTGTGGGTTGTATAACAGCACCCCTGACAACTGTACGCAGGATGCCTTCATCTCGATTTTGAATGCGGCGGGCAACAGTCTGGACTACAGCACCCTGCTGGGGGGCGGTGGGTCCAACGGGCAAACATCGGGGAGTGACACGGCATATGACATCGCCTTGGATGGGTCAGGCAATATCTATGTGGTCGGTACGACCTACGCTTATGATTTTCCGACGGCAAACGCCGCCTACCCCAATTACCCGGACGACCCGCAATTTTCGGACGCATGGGTATCCAAAATAAGTGCCAACGGGCAGACGATGCTCTATTCCACCTATCTGGGGGGTGAAGGGAGCGAGGAAGCACAGGCACTGGCAGTAGATAGCAGTGGGAATGCCTTTGTCTTCGGTTTCACCCGCTCCAACAATTTTCCGACGCTCAACCCGATTCAGGGAACGTTGGGAACGGGCGGAACCTGTTACTCCGGCAGTTCGGTACGCCGCTGTTACGATGCCTTCCTGACCAAATTTAATACGAACGGTCAGGTCGGGTGGAGTACGTACTTCGGGGGAGATTACGACGAATACGGGTATGGGATTGCACGGGATGGAAGCGGCAATCTGTACATTGCGGGGGAAACGGATTCGCTCAGTT
>CBKYSX010000857.1:0-2337 GCA_966690745.1 uncultured Ardenticatenales bacterium | reverse complement strand
TTGCCACAAGTAAGCTCATAACTACCCACCCCCCGATAAGCCATGCGATCAGATGGCGTTGCAGAATGAGCATGAGGAAGGATACCCCCGCCACCACCCAAAACCATTCGGGGACGAATTGGGTAATGTCGCCAAACGGGTTGCTGGTCGCGATATAGTCACTGCGGAGGGAAGAGGCGGAGAGAATGACCTGTGTACGTTGCAGGATGACGCTTTCCTGCAATTTCCAATACCACGGGAGGATGATGGCAACGGTAGCGATTCCACTGACAAAGGTTCGCACCGCCGTAGAACGCCACGCGGTACGCATAGTTGCCCGTTCCTCCCACAAAATCGCCGCAATTAGCAAGGGGAGTGCCGCCGCATAAAGAATCAAAACGCGATAATGGGTTAATGCCAACGCTGACACGATTAGTACGGTCACTACCACCCACCGCCATCGGCTTTGGGCTTGCCATGCGGTGTAGCTCCATAGAAGGGCGGGAGGCAGGAAGATTTGCCCCGCCAGTTGGGTATAACGCCCCCAGAAGACGTAGAAGGCGGGTTGGTGACTTAACAGACCCGCCACCAATAAGGCAACCAGTCCTCCTACCAGCGCGATGGAAGCGCGTCCGGTGCGACGAAGTAACCCCTCCGCCAATAGCCCCACCATTACCACCGCCATTACGTTTTGCCATTGTCCGCCAATAAGTGTGGCATCCATGCCGGAAAGCACGGATTGCCCCGGCAGAACACTCCACCCCAACCATGCAGACAATAAATGAAATCCCGCGTGGTAGGTAAAGGGGGCAAGCGGCAGATAAGGTTCGTAGGTATCAAAAATGCCGCCATTATCCAACAACAGTTGGGTGATGAGGGTATGGTGAACGCTATCGCCCCACATCGGCGCGTTGAACGGGTGAATCACCAAAATCCGACTTATAAAAACGAATGCCAAAACGATGAAATAAAGCCATGCCACACCGCCCATTGGTTCGATGTTGCCGAAGGGTTGTCCGCGCCGCCCGGCGATGAAGATTCCAACCAAACTGACCAATAGCAAGGTCCAGACTGTCCATGTCCCCAACGGCAATCCGACCCACCACGCCACCATCGGCAGTAGCACCAACAACGCCCCGCCGATTGCCCATGCCGCGCCTAAAAGCATGGGGACACTCCACGCCTCTCCTTCCCCGCGCCGCACCCATGCCAGCAGTGCCAACCCCGGCATTGTCCATAAAAGGGCATTGATGAAGAAGGGAATACCCCATTTCTGCACCACCGCCAGCACATCCTGCGCCAATAACCCGATAGTGGGTTTGTAGCCCCATTCCAGCTGTAAGTCCCCGCTCTGGTACACCCCTTCTACCAACAGCCGCCCGTTGTACCGTTCTTCCCCATCGGCGGCAAGGGTAACCCCATCGGGCAATTGAACTTCAATGGTATAGACCCGCAACGCGGAATCGGGTTGGGGGTCGAAGAGGAGAAGGCGGGGCTCGTTGTTCGCAAGTTCGGCGAGGGGAATCGCCGTTTCATAGACCACTTGTTGCGAATCGTCCAGCAGACGGAGCGTGGTTTGCCCTTCCTTGGGCGGCGCGGCGAGATTCCAAATGAGGGCAATGCGGTGCAAGCCATCATGGGTGGGCATGAAGGATTGGCGCACCCTTGTGCCGTCGGCATCACCGGCGACGGTAGCGGGAGTCAGCCCATTCAGATAATGTTGTTCAATGGTGCTAAAGGAAAAGGTACGGGGGTCGGCGCAGGCGGTGAGGAGGAATAGAATTGAAAGCGCAACGAACAGGCGGAATACCTTCATGTGAAAATAGTAAGAGATAGGGTAAAGTGTAAACGGAAACCCACCCCCCAACCCCCTCCCAAGAGGGGGAGTTTTTGAGATCATTGTGGCGGATGGGGAATACAGGAAATTTGCCGGGGTCACGGCATTAATGGCTCTCTCTCGAAAAATACGGTAAGGTAAATCAGAAAGAAACCGAGTCTTCAACGGCAGAAACTCGGTTTCGCCGCCTAGATTGATTACCGTTTTATATGAGGATGAAGACTGATGGAGATTAAGAACTCAGGAGTGGAGAGCCAAGGCACCTCTCCACTCTCCTCTCACTACTCTGTCCTTATTCCCCCAGCACTTGCCGCGCAATGACAAGGCGCATGATTTCGCTGGTGCCTTCGCCGATTTCGGTGAGGCGGTTGTCGCGGTAATAGCGTTCGACGGGAAATTCTTTGCTGTAGCCCATGCCACCATGAATCTGAATTGCCTGGAAGCAGGCACGTTCGGCGGCTTCGGAGGCGAACAGTTTTGCCATTGCCGCTTCTTTGGCAAAAGGTTTCCCCGCATCTTTC
>CBKYSX010000856.1:0-2341 GCA_966690745.1 uncultured Ardenticatenales bacterium | reverse complement strand
TTCTTCATTGCCCACCGGCGTTTCAAGGCTCATCGGCTCTTGCGACAAAGACATAATCCGTAAGACCTTCGCCGCCGCTCGCTTGAGTTTTCGCGCCAGCAACGGGTCCATCTGTCGTTCGCCGCGCCATGCCGCCCGCACATCTTCGACATCGGTGGGTTCCAAACCAACATCTTCCATTTGCAACGCGATTTCTTCCGGCGAGGGTTCACGCCCCAATTCCTGTACCAAACTGCGGCTGGTGCGAATCAGGCGGTTGATCATATCCACCATATGCACCGGAATCCGAATCGTACGTGCCTGGTCGGCAATCACACGGCTGATGGCTTGTCGAAGCCACCATGTTGCATAGGTGGAAAACTTGAAACCTTTGGTGTGGTCGAATTTTTCTACTGCCCGCAACAACCCCAGATTGCCCTCTTGAATCAAATCCAGAAGATTCATGCCCCGCCCGGTATACCGTTTTGCCACACTGACCACAAGGCGCAGGTTGGCTTCGGTCAGCAAATCATGTGCCTTGCGGGATAACTTCTCCAGGCGGTGGAAATGGCGGGCAAGGTCTAGCTCATCCAAATTGATACGGCTTTCCAATTCGCCGGGGTCAAAACTGCCGCCTTCCAGACAGCGCAGAATTTCATCCGGCAGAATAAAAAGCGTCAACGGAATATTGAATAACCGCCGTTTCGCCTTGCTCGCCGTTTCCGTTAAGTTGTATTCAAGACCGGGGTAGGCGCGATAGAAATATTTTTCAGGGTAGAAGGTGAAGCGGGGGGGCCATAGGGGGCGTACCGCTTGCACATCCTTCACAATCTGAACGTAGTCGGGCGGGGTGATGGACAACTGTAACTCAGGGAAGGTATCCATGACGGTGGTCCAATCATCCCAACAAACCTGATAGGCACTGATGATGGCTTTGCGATAGGCGGCATCCCGATCCCCGTCGGCTTCCAACGTGTCATCCACATATTGTTGCGCGGAAATCATCAACGCCAGCCAGATTTCTTCTTCCCCGCTCAACAATGCCACTTTGCCAATGTCCCGCAAATACATCCGTACCGGGTCATTGCCATAATCTTCGACATCGTCGCGGCCTTTTTCTTCCGCTTCAACGGCTTCCAACTCCTGGTCAAGTGGCTCTTCTTCCTGCCAATCGAGTGGAGTGCCTATCGTAATGCCCTTTTCTTTTAGCGCCGAAAAGAGAGGTTCAATTCCCTCCGCCGGAAGATGGGCATCTGCCGCTTGCGTAATCACATCGGATTGCGAGAGGCGTTTATCTTTACCCGCACGCGCTACAAGCGCACGGATCAGTTCATCAAGATTAACCGCAGGAGGAGTCATCCCAAAAGTTCTCCCATCAAGTAGTCCCAACCTTGTCGGATACCGTACCATTATGGTGCTTCACCAACAAGTGCTTTCGATTGGTAGTTTAGGGTAGGGTGGATAAACCGTCAATTTAAGTCGTAGAAATCTTTGTAAGTTGTATACATTCGCGTTCACTCACTTCCCACGGAGTGAAGGTGCATTAGGATGCCGGTGGTCTTGCCGTTCCTGGCGCAACCGTTGGCGTTGAAAACGATTTACGGTCAATTGATACAATTGTTGTTGCAAGGGAATAATCTGAGTGCGTTCATAGGTATCACTTCGTTGTAGATCATCAATCAGGTATTGTAATTGTCGTTCTTGTTCTGCTTCATGGCGTAAAATCACGGTATCTAATTGGTTTAAAAGTTCTATATCACGGTTTTCGTCCGGCAATGGTGGGTACGATGCATAGTAGGTAACGAGATGTCGCAACCGTTGGGCAACGGGTGGTACTAAGTGTTCGGCAAATTCTTCTAAGTGAACGTTGGAGACGGGCGGATTGGCAAGCAATGCTTCCCATATTTCCCGATGTTCCGTCACCGACCACATATCCGATTTTAACCCGTATTGCCCTGCTTCGGCAATCCGTTCGGGATGTTCCAATAATAAGTATAGCGCATAACCCTCATGCGTGCGCGGGGTGGGTGGGGCAACGAGTTGTTCTTCCGATGGCGCGACCTCCGCCACTGCTTCGTTATAGGGATCGTAAAACTCTGCTGGTTCACTCCACCCGAATTCATCTGTATAGGCTTCCGGCGGAATTTCGTATTCAAAATCCGGTGGTGGTTCATCGTTCGATGGTATTGCCGCGACAACAGCCCTGCTATTTTGGATAGAGGGCGAGGCATCCGTGTGGCGCGGCGCGGAAGGCATATTGCGTTTCGGGGCTGGTTTACGCCGCCCCAATTCTTGCGCCAGCAACCGTTCGTCGGTTTGTAATAGCCGCGCCAATTGACGTACATAATGATCCCGCACCACT
>CBKYSX010000855.1:0-2343 GCA_966690745.1 uncultured Ardenticatenales bacterium | reverse complement strand
TTTACCTGGGTTACTCTCCTGTATAATCTGACGTATTCATCTTAAAATGAGTTTCATTTTTAAGATAGGTAGATAGGTACTCTCTTACAGAGTATCTTCATCATATCAGAGTACTGCGACAGGATTTGACGGGGCTTACCTTCCATACAATGCTGTACACATAGTATACGCATATGGTTACAAAAAAGTTGCACCAAACCCTGACTTCTTGCCTACAAAATACCTACGACGTGGGTATTGGGTATTGAGTATTGTGAAAACGATAACCCGAACGTATCGAAAGCGTGTAGTAAGGTCGTTTCTCAATACCCAATACTCAATTCTCTCCTTATCCCTTATCTAACAGAGGGTCATACCATGAGCGGTGATACATCCTCCGACTTCCAATTTTCCGATCCCGCCGTCCGTCTCGTCAGAGAAGAGGATGTGGCGCAGGTGATTGCGCTCTTTAAGATGAATTACGGGGACGATTACCCGATTGTAGAGTTCTACGACCCGGTATGGGTGAAGAAAAGCATCTATAGCGACCATGTTATCTGGTTGGTGATTGAAGAGGAAGGGGAAATTATTGCCAACGGAGCGTTGATTTTGGATTATGGCGATTACAACGACCAGATTGGCGAAATCGGGCGGTTGGTGGTGCACCCGGAACGCAAAGGGCGGGGATTAGGGCGGCGCATTGTCAATGCCCTTTTTGAAGCCACCGACGACACGGTAGAATTTGCGTTTGGCGAAGCCCGTACCGTACATCCGCTCAGCCAAGCACTCTTTGCAGGCTCCGACTATGTGGCATGTGGTTTCGTACCGCAGGCGTATACCTTAGGAAACCAACGCGCGAGTTTTGTCATCTATATCAATCTCTATGGCAATGCCCGACATCTGCGCCGTACTGCGCCCCCGCAGGTGATTCCCGAAGTTGCGCCGTTGGCGCGGCACGTCTTACGCAAAATGAACCTGCCTGATGCGCTTGCCGTTGTCGAAGGGGCAGAATGTTATCTTGACAATCAACGGTATACCGTCGAACCTATCACGCGCCAATCGCTGGCGCGGTTGGTGCGCGTAGAACATGGGCGGTTGGTCGAACCCCTGCTCTTTGGCGGCTTAACGTTAGATCAAGGGTTATCCTTCATCCGGCGGCGGGCGGCGGTTTATTTGATGGCAACCGACGATGAACAACAACCTATCGGAGCGGTGGGCTATCAACATGATGCCCCCAGCCAACTGGTAAAAGGGATTGAATTGGTAGCGGAAAACGACGAGTTGCGCGGGCAGTTGGTTGCCGCCCTTATCCACGCCGCCGAGGTTGAACGAGGTGCAAGTGTTATCGAAGTCAACGTTTCTGCCTACGACCCTTGCCTGCAACAAACCTTTTTGGATCATGGATTCAAACCGGTTGCTTATGCCCCGGCAATGGTCTTTCACGGTACGGAACGGTTGGACGTAATAAAAATGCTCAAACTCAACATTCCCTATAACCCCGGCGACATGGCATTGACCGACGCGGGGCGAGCAATGGTGGAGTTGGTTGGAGCCAATTGGAAATAAGAGCGTATTGAGAATTGAATATTGAGAAACGGCAAAGACAAACCCCATTTCCAATTCTACAACAGGGTAATATGCCGTGTTCCCCTCTCCTTAAATAGAGAAGGGGTTAGGAAGTGAGGTCACCGTTTTCTCAATGCTCAATACCCACTACTCAAGGAGCATACGTGGCACGCAACGTTGTCGTTGTGATTACCACCGGGGGAACTATAGCAATGCAGGATACGGGTGGCAGGGGGGCAGTTCCGTCAGTCGCGGTTGGAACTCTGCTCACCACCCCACCCCCCGACCTGTCCGAAATCGAAATTCAGGTGGAGGAGTTTTCCAACTTGCCATCAGTCCATCTGACCGTAGAACAGCTGTGGCAATTGCAGAAAACGGTTTCCGACCGGTTAGACCGTCTCTATGTGCGTGGCGTGGTGGTTACGCATGGTACAGACACGTTGGAAGAAACTGCCTATTTGTTGGATTACACCATCCCCGTAGACAAAGCCGTGGTGGTGACAGGAGCAATGCGTACCTACGATCAAGAGGGGTATGAAGGGCTTCATAACCTGTGGAATGCCATTCGTGTTGCCGCTTTGGCCGAAAGTGACGGGCGCGGCGCATTGGTCGCTCTGAATGACGAAATTCATGCCGCCCGTTATGTCACCAAGTCGGGGACCCATGATGCGTCTGCCTTTGAATCCCCTGCATGGGGACCGATGGGGCGTATCTATGGGAGTAAAGTGGTGTGGGGATGGAACATCAAACGGGATTCTCTGCCGGTACGCGGCATCACCGATGATGTTCACCTTATCT
>CBKYSX010000854.1:0-2347 GCA_966690745.1 uncultured Ardenticatenales bacterium | reverse complement strand
CATGATCAGTACCCTCCACAACCAAACACCATCTCATTTTTTTGATGGCATGTCGGAGCAAAGGGGTCCGCATACGGCGCGATGTGAAACAACGCATTGTTTCTAAAGAAGGTGTTGCTTGTCATACAACAGCCTTTGGAAAGCAGTGCCGACCCTTCACCAACTATAGAGGGCGGGTGGTGGTTCGTGATAGGGCAGAAAAACTTGTTTTGCGTCGCTTTTCGCTTTCCTTCTGCTTCCACTCACGATACAATTAAAGAGAGCCGTTTCGATTCAACGTATGGGCAACTTCCTTTCAATGGAGGTGGAACGCGCCGAGGCTGAGGAGCCTTCCCACAATCCTCGCCATCATTCTCTAGGAGGAGAATCATGAAGAATCGCAGTCTATTACTTGTTGGTTTGATGCTCGTGTTGAGCATGGTATTGGCGGCTTGTGGTGGTACGGCGGCAACGCCCACCGCTCAACCCGGAGGCGAAACTGTCGCCCCCACCGAGGCTCCGGCAGAAGAGCCGATGGAAGAAGCCACCGAAGTTCCGGCAGAAGAACCCGCCGGGTCGGACACCACATTGCTCATCTGGGCAGATGAAGCCCGCGCCTCGGTGTTGGGCCCCATCGTCGAAGGCTTTGAAGAAGAATATGGCGTGACCGTTGAAATTCAACAACTCCAATTTGGTGACATTCGTGACCAATTGGGGGTTGCGGGTCCCGCCGGGGAAGGTCCCGATATTCTCCTGGGCGCGCACGACTGGATGGGTCAATTGGTGGTCAACGGGTTGGTTGCACCGATTGATCTGGGCGACAAAGAAGACCTCTTTGTCGAAAATGCCATCTCCGCCATGAGCTACAACGGTCAACTGTACGGAATGCCTGTACAAACCGAAAACGTAGCCCTCGTCCGTAATACTGACCTTGTGCCGGATGCTCCCGCCACATGGGAAGAATTAACTGCCGCTTGTGATGCCATTGCAGACCAAATCGAAGTTTGTCTGGCACAACAACAAGGCGACCCCTATCACTTCTTCGGAATTCAATCGTCGTTCGGCGGGCGCGTCTTCGGTACCACCGATGACGGAAGCTACGATCCCGAACAAGTAGCGATTGACAGCGAAGGGTCGCTTGCCGCCGCCGAATTCTTTGAAGGGCTGGTTGCCGATGGATACGTTGTTGCCGGAACCGATGGTCAAACCGCAGAAGGGCTGTTCGACAACGGACAAGCCGCCTTTATGATCACCGGACCGTGGGCAATTGGTCGTTTGACCGAAGCAGGCGTTGCCCATGAATTCAGCGCGATTCCCGCCGGAACCGAACCCGCCGCGCCGTTCCTCGGTGTGCAGGGCTTCATGGTCAGTGCTTTTAGCGAAGACCCGATTCTGGCGCAAACCTTCCTGACCGAATACGTTGCTACCGATGAAGTGATGGCGGCACTCGTTTCGGCAGACCCGCGTCCCTCGGCATACATCCCCGTGCGTGAAACGCAAGACGACCCGACATTGGCGGCATTTGGCGAAGCAGGCGCAAACGCCCTTCCGATGCCCTCCATTCCCGAAATGGGCAGTGTTTGGTCTTCGTGGGGTGATGCCCTGACGCTGATCCAAACGGGCGGTGAAGCCGCCGATGTCGCGTTTACGAACGCGGCGGAACAAATCCGCACCACCATCGCAGGCGAATAAATGCGTCCATAACGGGGTTGGGGTTTGGGATAATTCTATCCTAACCCCAACCCTGTTTTATACCACAGGAGGATCGGCGAATGAGCACCAACAAGGCGGTGTCAGCAAGGACAGGTCCTTTGTCTATCTTTTCCGGACGAACATCCACGTATCTGCTTCGTTTGCTTGCACTGGCACTGATTGATGCCATTGCGGTCTGGCTGATTGGGCGCATGTATGCAGATGGTGTATGGCAGTTGGCAACGGTACTCCTCGTTATTACGGTTTTAATCAACGCTATCTTTCTCCGCGAAGAACTTTATCCCCTCCGTTGGATGTCCCCCGGTATTGCCTTAATGATATTGATGGTGGTTTACCCCATCATTTTCACGGTCTACATCGCCTTTACCAACTTTAGTACGGGGCACTTACTTACCAAAGAACAAGCCATCAATGTATTAGGGCAGACCCGTTTCTTGCCCGAAAATGCCGTTACCTATGAATGGGTTGCCTATCGCTCGCCTGCGGGTGACTATGTATTGGCACTCATCTCCGATTCCGGTGAAGTTTCGCTTGCGCGTCCGGGGGCGGCAATTACCCCTGTTGTAGAAGGACAGGATGGCGTAGGTACCTTGGATGAAGAGGGGATACCGCAAACCATCGAGGGATATGAACGGTTGGAACGGCGGGATGTCGT
>CBKYSX010000853.1:0-2349 GCA_966690745.1 uncultured Ardenticatenales bacterium | reverse complement strand
ATATGGATAACGTCTTGCTTGACCATATTACCGAAGCGCAAATTGTCTCGGAAACGCTTGACTATCCCTTGGGACTGGCTTATTGCAATCTGTTGAACATTCAATCCCATATCGCATCGCTGGAAAGTGACAGCGTGAAAGGATTGTTTCAGGCAAGTGTGATGCAATCTGCCCTGGAGGACCCGACCTTTCGTGGCTTTTATTTAGTGGTGGAAGCAGGCTTTCACATTATTCATTTGAATACCGGATTGGCGTTGGTGAACTTGTTGGAGGCGGTTTTTCTTTTTGAACGGGAACAAAATCGTCTGGGGTTGTTGGGTGCTTATGATTTGTTAGGGTGGTGTTATGGCACATTTAAGGATTTGGAAAGCGAAATTGCCTATCGTAAACAGGCATACGCGCTGGCGCGGCAGTTAGAAAGTGATGCCATTACGCTGGTCATTATCAATAATTTCATTGATGCACTGGCAGAATTCGGGAAAATAGAGGAGGCATTGCCCTATCTGGAAGAAGGGGCGGAGATCCTACCGCGATATAATGAAGAGAATGCCGGACCGATGATCCCCATTCTTCAGATTCGTTTTTTAACCTTCAGAGCGGCATTGCTGATTCACCAACGCCGTTTGAACGAAGCGCAACGCTTGCTTGATGAGGCACGGGCAATTCCGCTTCCGCCGCCGATTCCCCCCAATATCAATATGATGCGGTGCGAAGTCAACAGTGACTTCGCCATTCAGTACGGGGATACTAAAAAGGCAATCGAGGAAGCCACCGCAGGATTGGCGTTTGCCGAACAATTCGATTCCTCTTATTACGAAAAAGTATTCTTGCAAAAACTGGTGGAATTGCACCGTCGGCAAAAAGATTTTGAACGTGCGTTGAACTACTCGGAACGGTTGGGGGTATTGGATCGAGGGGTATTGACCCGTACCGAAATCAGTCGCCTCCAGACGATTCAACAGGTAAGGGCATATCACGAGCTGACAGAAGCCTCGCAACAAATGCGAATCGGGATGCAGGCTCTGGAATCATTGGCGCAAAAACTGGAAGCACAACATCTCAACACCTTACGATTACCTTCGGCGTAGTTATTAAGGTAGGTATCCCGTCACCGACCATTCTAAAGGGCATCCCCACTATGCCCGGTTTCAATGATGGGTAACACCTCAATCCACTGGTGCATAGTTGTACAAGCCGTATCTGCGTTGAACCGTCCATGCCGGTAGGGTGGTATTCATCTTACCGATGTTGTCGCTATGCTATGTACGCCTACCATATCGTATTGATAGAAGATAGTGCCGGATTAGCCGCCATTGTTACCACTGTGCTGGAAGCCTCCGGCTATAAAGTGATATGGTATCAGAGCCTGTCACAATGGCAGGAGGCATTTCCTCCGTTACACCCGCAACTCATCATTTTGGATGCCGCCTTTCTGAATGATGAACACATTGTGTTGTTGACGGACCGACTGGAAGCACAATTCAGTCTGGTTTTGTTGTTGGCTTCTCACGCGCAGGATTTAACACGGGCAACCGAGGTGGCATTGCCGCCGGATGATTATCTCATCAAACCCTTTGGCATGGCGGAACTGCGATTGCGAGTGCGTTCTTTGTTGCGGCGCACTCCGCTTGCCAACACTGCCTCCCCCCGCGCCGCGCTCCATCATGGCGTTTTTTCGCTGGACACGGATACACACACGCTATCGGTAGCGGGTGAGGAAGTCGCATTGACCATTATCGAATATAAGGTAATGCGGCTTTTGTTGGGGCAACCCAAACGGGTTTTCAGCCGCGAAGAGCTGGTGAATCAGGCGTGGGGGGTGGATTACATTGGCGAAGACCGTGCCGTAGACCATCTGCTTTCACGCCTGCGTCGAAAATTGGGGTCGAATGGCAAAGATATTGAAACCATTCGCGGGGTAGGATACCGTTTGCGCTAAGTTATTGAAATTGCGACAAAGTTGCGACAATTCCTTAATCCTTCTTCGCAACAATCACTTCTTAAGAGACGGGTTGTATAATGGGTAACAGTCAGGAGTTTCGTTTTTTACGTTCCGCGTTTCCCCATCGTGTTCCACACGCACACCATGTTCCCGCCCAAACGGGTGTGTTCGCAGGAGAAATACCATGTCCCTCATCCGTCCATATCTGATCGTACTCTTCCTCGCTGTTCTGATGCTCCACACAGTCGTTCCCGTTGCCGCCGCCGACCCCCCTTTCCAAAACAACGGTGGGGCGGAAACAGAAAAGGATGAGGCTCCCGGACATCCTACGGGGGAATCGACGTGCGCGACAACGTGACCGCGCGCAACCGGCTACCCTCCGACGTGGTCGGCGAGCTGATGGACGT
>CBKYSX010000852.1:0-2351 GCA_966690745.1 uncultured Ardenticatenales bacterium | reverse complement strand
GCATTCCCCGATCCCGTTGTCCGGTGGTGGGTAAACGGTGTTCTAATTGGTCGAACGGAATGAGTGTGTTGGAGCGTCCGGTCATCCAGTTCATAATGGAGTTCCAGAACGCTTTCCACGTTGCCCGTTCAAAGTCGCTTCTTGCCAGTTGTTCTATCATTTTTCTATCCGTCCTTGTCCCCGCTTTTCTGGAAAGGGGGAACATTTCACGCATGGCATCGCGTTGGGTTGCGGCGGGTTACTTCTTTTCCTGACGGGCAACCATCTCACTCGCTACCGTTCCGGTGGTGCGGGCAAGGCTCATCTGGCGCGATGCCACAGGGAGCAATTCCAACTCCCCGTAGCCATAACAGTTAATCACCTCGGTTTGGTGATAAACGGAATGCGTGACCGTCTGTGGTGAATAGACATGGATGTGACCGTGAAGCATGGTGCGCGGGCGAAACCAGCGCAAAAACCAGCGAAAGACCCCAAAACCGCGATGGGGCGGGTCTTCTGCATCCTGCACCCCGAACGGGGGCGAATGGGTCACAAGTACATCCAGATACCGTCCATGAATGGCGCGGTTTAAGAACAACGTTGGCAGAAGCCCTATCACCCGAAAGCGCATTTCATCTTCCGTGTATTGCACGGGTCCCTCGTTGTAACGGATCGAACCTTCCAAGCCCAGCATAATTAAATCGTGGGCGTGGGTGAAGGTGCGGTCTAAATTAATCGCCCCCCACGGTTCGGTACGTTCCGTACGTTCGCCATATTCTACGGGGCTGGCATGGTTGCCGCGCACATAGTAGACAGGCTTATTGAGTACAGAGACGAGGTATTCGAGGTAGTAGTAGGGTAAATCGCCACAGCTGAGCACCGCGTCTACGTGTCCGTATCGCTGTTTCACGGCAGGGCTATAAATCCAATCTACTACAACATCGCTGATGGTTAATGCTCTCACGGCAAATCCTATCAGGTTGTGCCTGCGCTCTGCTTTCGGTGAGCACAAGGGCTATTTACATCGTCAACCACTTTGTTGGCTATCGTCTAGCATACTCCACTTAGAGTCAATAGTCAAACCTTCAACTAATTTGTGACGCACTGCGTTAAAACGGAATGTTTCCTAAATCATCATTGGAATCATCTTCTTCCCATTCCCCGTATTCCGATTCCTCTATGGGATCATCCCAATGTTCGTCATCATAGGCTACCGGATCGAATCCGGGCGGAACCTGTGTTAAGAGTAGCAAATTGTTGGTGATAATGTCTATTAATTGCAAACGGTGGCGGGTGCGGCTGTCGCCCAGCCATTCCCAACACAGTTCATACCAGTGCCGCGCCGCCCGCGATGATGCCAATGCTTCGTTAAATCCCTCCAATTGAATCGTGCGGAAACCGGGACCGTGCCCGAAGGCGATTTTTGCCCCGATTTTGGTGGCTTGTAATAAAAAATCGTTGCCGTCGAAATCCGGTTCCTGTTCGGTAATCCGGTCCAAATCTAAAAAAGAGAGTTCCGCCAGATAGAGTGCCAGTCGGTAACATTCCAGCCGCCACATACTCCAACGGGTGGTCATTCTATCTATGGTAAGCAACCATTCCTCATACGGGAGTTCGCTTTTCATCTCAGCCTCAACTTAAAGTAGGACGTACTTCTGCCTTGCCAGTTTCGTCTACATAAGTGCGGGGACGCAGGTCGGGTTCATGCATTTCAGTGGTTTGGAACAGATAGGTAATCTCGCGCCGGTTGGAAAAGCCCGCATGATTGCCCTGTGCATCCAGCGCAATCATATGCATACCGCTTCCGTACTCGTCGTTTAAATCATACAAATCTTTGGTCGCTTCGCGACAGGCATTCCAAATTGGCAGACCCATCTTCATATACAGTACCACGCTCCGGGCTGTTGCCGCCCGTAATGCCATTTCGCCCCGCCCGGTACACGCCGCCGCCCCATATCGGCTATCGGCATAGCCCCCCGCCCCAACAATCGGAGAATCGCCGACCCGCCCCGGATATTTCCATGCCCAGCCACTGGTGCTTACCCCTACGGCAATTCGCCCCGCTTGGTCGCGGGCAATAAAGTTCACCGTTCCTGTCACACTGTTGCCATCGTTATAGCGTTGAGCGGCGAGTTCGGGGTCTTGCGCCATCGCTCCCGCAATGTCGCGCATTTTTTGATAATAAGGCATATCCGATTGTAACCCTTCGCGCCAGATTTGAAGGCTCTTTTCGGTGGTTAAATCGGCTTTTTCAAACCCCATCTCGTGAGCGAATCGCGTCGCGCCCTCCCCTACCAGTAGGGCATGAGGAAGTTGCTCCATGACCTTCCGTGCCACGCTAATGGGGTTGGGGTAGCCTTGTAATGCCGCCA
>CBKYSX010000851.1:0-2358 GCA_966690745.1 uncultured Ardenticatenales bacterium | reverse complement strand
GGACGCGAAACGGTATATCACAGCAGATCGAGATGGTGCCCTTGCCGGACCGGGGTTCATTACGGCGTTGCAGTACCCCGAAGCGGAAGCCGGAAGCGGGCGGCTCTTTGTGGCGGGGGTGACGGTGCGGGCATTGAATTTGTTGCGGGAGCCGTAGGCGAGAAATGAGAAAGGAGAAAGGAGAAACGGGAAGAAACGTTCTCGTTTCTCCTTTCGCTTTTCCCGTTTCATGGAGCGGACGATGGCACGAAGAGGTAATAAATGGATTTGGCGGCGGTACGGCGGACCCAGCCTGGGAGTCCACAGTGTGTGCAACGCACATGCGCGTAGCGACGCTGTGGAGGGTGCGCCGCCCGCAACACAAACGGCTCCCACCATTGAGGAAGAGGCGGCGCGGGTGTTGTGGGAGTGGCAGGAGCTACAGGATGTGCTGGAAGGGATACGGGCGGAAGCCAACAGGCGACAGGAGGAGCCGTTTGTGGCGTTCGGGTGGGAGGAGTTGGGGGCAATAGGTGAGGAATGGGGGATGAGTGGGTGGATGGAAGTAGATGGGGTGCGGCACCGGTTACGGGGGCGGGGAGAGGTTTAATTGAAGGTGTAAACGACATCTTACCGTAGTACGGCAACGGCATAGGCTAACGTGGCATAGATGGAATCACGCGTAAGATGGGGATGGGCTTCCAGCAACTGCTCAATGGTTTCACCCGCCGCGAGACTTTCAAGAATGTGTTCGACGGTAATCCGTGTGCCACGAATGACAGGTTTGCCCAACATAATTTTAGGGTCGGTATGAATAAAGTCCGTGTACATGAGGTTCTTCAAAGTCACACTTGTGTACACAGTATAAATACGTAACAAGGAGCAAGCAAAAGATCAACAGGAGGGTTGAGTGACCAAAGGACTTGCGCCTTGGATGCTAGAAAGAAACCGAGTTTTCAACGGCAGAAACTCGGTTTCGTCCGCCTCTGACATCCATGCTCATGCAACAGAGAGACAGTTTCAACCTCACATAAAGGAAAATTGAAATGTACCATTTAACACAATTCGGCGTGGCACTTCCGGCGGGGCAGGCGCGGATTGAGGCGGGGACGGGGGCGATTGTCGGACATTTTGTGGCACTGCCGGGGGGTGGGGTCTATGACATGGTGGGAGCAACCGCACAGGCAGGGCGCGGGGCGGTACGGGTACGGTTGTTGTGCGAATTAACGGGCGAGGATGCCGCCGACCTGAAAAGCCAATTCAACGCCCTGCGCCCCCTAATAGGTACGCGCCAGAAATTGCGTCGTCGCTGGGAATGTGACGATGAGGAAACGGAGTGGGCGTGGGCGCGATTGGAGGAAATTCGCGCCGATACGCAACCGCGTTTGCCATTGTGGTTGCCCGTCGAACTGCGCTTTTTGCTCTTGTCCCCGTACTGGCACGGCACGGAACGCACGGCGGAATATGTCGGCGGAACCGGGGATATATTGCTTGCCAATAGCGGCACTATCACCGTAAGCCACGCCACCATTACGGTTACGGGGATTACCACGATGAGCGGGGGCATTTCGGTGGTGAATGATTCGCTCGGTGGCGCAGGGTGGGCGTGGGGCGGGTCGCTGGGGGTGGGGGATGTGCTGGTGGTGGATACGTTGAGCAAAAGTGTGACGTTGAACGGTGTAGCGGCGTATGATGATTTTGCGCTCATCGGCGATAGTGCGGCGTGGCTCCCACTTGCCCCAAGTGGCAACCTGATTGAGATGGACATGGGGGCGGGAAGCGGGAGTGTGGTGTTTGCGTGGGATGATGGATGGATATAAGACGAGAAAGGGGAAAGGAGAAATGAGAAACGCGAAGAACTGCAAGAGGGACATTTTTCTCGTTTCCCTTTTCCCTTTTTTCATTTCTCGTTTGGAGGCCTATGACTTTATGGTTAGACGTGGAAGACAGTTCGGGTAACAAAGTGGGTGAGGGTGCAATTGTGAGCGTGGTGGAGTGGGGGCAGACGCGGCGGTTGAGCCGGATGGGGCGGTTTGGCTGTCGGGTGGCTTCGCTGATTGATGGCATAGACCGGGCGCGGGAGGCATTGGAACCCTTGCGGGTGGTGCGCTGTTGGGCGGTGGTGAACAGGCAGAGGGTGGAGGTGGGGGCGGGGATTATTGAACGGGTGACGGTGCAACCAGACGGGACACTGTGGGTGGAGGGGGACGATTTGCTCCGCGAATTGACCTACCGGCGGGTGCATGGGCTGGCTCTCTATAATGAAGCAACCTACACCCCTACCGTGATGTTGGAAAGCGGGGGTGGTTTTACGCTATTAACGAATGCCACCGATGGAAATGGCGCAACGTATGACGAAATTATGCTGGCGGCAACGGG
>CBKYSX010000850.1:0-2360 GCA_966690745.1 uncultured Ardenticatenales bacterium | reverse complement strand
CTCCCGCAGGAAGGTGGGAAGGTCATCGGTAGGATAACGGTTAGCAATCTCAATGCCGTAGGTGTTCAGAAGGTAGGCGGCGAAACGGGTAAGGGTATCAGGATTAATATCAAAGATATTCCGTACCCCGTGGGGCATGCCCATCTCATTATCGAGCTGGATCATGATGCTTCGTCCGCCGCGTGTGATCTGGCGGGGGGTCAGCACAGCAAAGACGACTTCATACCAATTCTTCACCGCCGCCAGAAAGTCGGGGTGCAGATAACTGACAATGTTTTGCGGCTCTTCGCGCTGGTTGATAAAGGCAACCTGCGGGTACTTGTCAAACACCCATGGCGGAATCCCCTCGTTAATCGTTTCCGCCATGATGTAGGGACCGGGGCGCGGAATCAGCCAAAAGCCCATGTCGGTGGCGAGGTCTAGGAACCCGGCTAAATCCCGCATCGGGTGGCTGTGCCCGTCTACATCCGTGACCCCTTCTTCCGTTTCGTGCCACAACCACGGAATGTACATCGCCACTGTGTTGAACCCGGCATCCAGCAACAGACCTAACCGTTGCCGCCACTCCTCGCGGGGGGTACGGAAATAGTGAAATTCCGCCGCATGGATAAATATGGGTTGGTCGTCTATCCAGAACTGCCCGTTTCGGGCGTAGAAATTGCTCATTTTGTTCCCGTTTCTCCGCTAAATACTCCAGCTTGCTCAGAAGTCACGGCACTAAAGTGACCGTGCTATAAACCCGTTGTTTAACAAAATGGCATTGCAGACAACGGGTCTATAGCCCCGCCTCTTTAGAGCGGGGAACTTGGTCCCTATTGTTTGCCAGAAGAAGTCCTAGACATAGCTACTCGCCTGACGGGTAAACATATCGGCGTATAACCCACCCGCCTGTAAGAGTTCCTCATGGCTCCCCTCTTCAACAATCCTCCCCTGCTCCATCACCACGACCTTCGTCGCAATCCGCGCCAGTGCCAGCCGATGGCTGATAATGATGGAAGTCTTCTTTTGTGTCAGTTGGCGCAGAATCGTGAGGACTTCATGTTCCGTGCGCGGGTCGAGTGCCGCCGTTGGCTCATCAAAAATAATCATTCTGGCATCGCTTCGCATCAATGCCCGTGCCATCGCCACGCGTTGCCACTGCCCCCCGGAAAGTTCGACCCCCTCCTCCAATTCTTTGCTTAGAATCGTGTCGAGTTGAGCGGGTAAAGTCGCAATCAGATGGGTCAACCCCATGCGCCCGGCGGCTCCCTGTACCCGTTCGTCATCGTTCAGGTCGCTCAGCTTGCCAAAGCCGATATTCTCACGCAGGGTAGTGGGGAAGCGGGCAAAATCCTGAAAGACCGCCGACACCTCGCGCCGAAAATCATCAAGATTCATTTCCCGATAATCCCGCCCGTTCAGCAAAATCTTCCCCTCGGAGGGAGCGTAGAAGCGACAGAGCAGTTTTGCCAGTGTCGTCTTTCCGGCTCCGTTTTCACCAACAATAACCACCGTTTCCCCTGCTTGAATATGCAGGGTAATCCCTTGAATGGCAGGTGCTTCCAACCCCGGATAGGTGAACGCCACATCCACCATTGAAATAGCGGGCGCACCATCAAGCGTTACGCCGAACGGTGATTTGTCCCCATTCAACACCACCTGATTCTCAGCTTGTCGCGCTTCATCATATTCCAGCACTTCAAAAAGTGCGTCCACGCGCAGGGCGATCCGTTTCAACTCGCTCAGGTTGCCAAAAAATGCACTCAACCCGCGGCGCACCTGAAAAATCAGCCCGGCAAACAGTGCCACATCGCCCGGAGTCAGTAGCCCGCGCACTGCCTGATAAATGACGAACAGATAGATGGCACCTGCGCTCAATCCGCTCAACATAGACCAACCCAGCGTTACCAGCGCACCATGCCGCCGGATGGCTTCAAGCGTGGTAAACCGCTCGGCATATAACCGTTTCCAGCGATTCAACAGATAGCCCGCCACGCCATACATCCGCAGGTCTTTGGCAAAGGCAGGGCGAATCAGTATTTCTTCATGTGCCCGCATCGTTAATATCTTGGTTACTTGCCGGGCTTCCTCCCCCCACTGGCGGCTCTCATACAGAAACTGAAAGCGCACCGAAGGCAAAGTCGTTAAGAACAGCAAAGGCGGAACCCACCATGCAATCGTTGCGGACAAAATAATCGTAGGGATGGTGATAAACAGACCATCCAGCCAATTACTCAGGATTACCACCAGATACTGTAGCTGGGCAATCGCATTATCTGCCAGCACCAGCAGTTTCAGCAGATGGGGGTTCTCAAAAACCCCGATGCCCGAAAAGCCGGAGGTTTTCTTTAAGAGGCGTGCGTGAACATCCATCCCTACCC
>CBKYSX010000849.1:0-2360 GCA_966690745.1 uncultured Ardenticatenales bacterium | reverse complement strand
TCGTTCAGGTCGCCGTTGATCAGTGCGATACGTTCCCGCGTTTTGCGGTAAGCGGTACGCACCCGGCTTTGCCAGTAACGGGCAATCCAGACCATAAAGGGCAAAACCGCAAAAACGACCAATGCCAGCCTCCAATTGAGGGCAAGCATGGCGATACTGATTCCGGCAAGGCTAAAAACCGCCCGCGCCAAGCCGGTTATAGACCAGGTAACAAATTCCTGTAACACGCCCACATCGGAAATCAGACGGCTCATCAACCGCCCCACGCTGAAACGGTTGTAAAAACTGACAGAAAGGGTATGCAGATGGTCGAACAGTGCCGACCGCAAATCCGCTACGATTTTGGTTCCGACAAACGCCATGAGAAGAATCCGCCCGCGATTGGTGACAAATTCTATGAGGGAAACCACGATAAACGCACCTGCCCATGTGCCCAGGACAGTGATGGAGCCGGTGCGTACCCCTTCGTCAATCGCTTGCCCGACCAGCCACGGACCTGCCGCGCCCAGCAATGAGGCAACAATCATGAGAATGACGGCGATGACCAGTTGGCGGTTATAGGGACGGAAATAGACCATCAATCGCCGCACGAGACGGGGGTCGTATGCCTTACCAATCACGTTATCAGCATCGTCCTCACCTTTGGGCAAGAGTGCTTCCACGCGCCGTTCCCGTTCCTCACGACTCAATTGGTCGTTGCGGGTGGTGGGTTCCGGCATCCGTGCTTCGGTACGGAGGGTTCGGTTTTTTAAAGGTTTTTCGCTCATATCATTAATTACTCCAGCAAAGGGGATAGGGGTATTGAGTATTGGGTATTGAGAAAAGACAAATCGTACTCAATTTTAGGCTGTGTGTAACTCGCTGATGCTTTCCTGATCCTTTAATTGCATTTCGTAAATATCCCGATACAAGCCGGGGGTTGCTACAAGGTCGGCGTGTTTGCCCCGTTGGACAATCTGCCCTTCGTCTAAAACCAGAATCTGCGTGGCATTTTTAAGGGTGAGCAGACGCTGGGCAATGATGAAAGTGGTGCGCCCCTTCATCAGTTCTGTCAACGCTTGTTGAATCAGGTGCTCAGTTTCGGTATCCACGCTGGAGGTCGAATCGTCCAGAATCAAGATACGGGGATTCATAAGCAGGGCACGGGCAATTGCCAACCGTTGCTTTTGTCCCCCTGAAAGTGTTACACCTCGTTCGCCCACTTTGGTGTCATAGCCTTTAGGGAAGGACAAAATAAAATCGTGGGCACGGGCGGCTTTGGCGGCGGCGATAATGTCGTCCATTGGCGCATCGGGACGACCGTAGGCGATGTTGTCCCGGATGGAATCACTAAAGAGGAAAGGGTCTTGTAGCACCAACCCGATATGGCGGCGCAGACTTGCCACCTGTACGGTTTGAATATCTATCCCATCTATACGCACAATGCCTTCCGTGGGATGATAGAAGCGGGGAATCAGGTTAATGATGGTTGTTTTGCCCGACCCGGTTAAGCCCATCAATGCCACAACTTCACCCGGTTTGGCGTGGAAAGTGATGTCATCTAAGACCTGAGTGGGATTGTTACGGTAGCGGAAGCTGACATGCTCAAAGGTAACGGCTCCTTCGACGGTATCCATTACCAGCACATCGGGTGAATCGGCTTCTTCGTCCGGTTCATCCAGAATATCGAAAACCCGTTGCCCACTGGCGGCGGCGGTAGCGGCGGTATTAGCAACAAAGCCAATGCGTTGGGCAGGTCCGCTTAGCATGAATACGTAGGAAATCATCGCAAAAATCTGCCCGACGGAAACTTCATTTTGGATGGCTTGCGGACCCCCAAAAATCAAAAGGGCAAAAACACTGGTTGCTACCAACAGCGTGAAAAAGGGCCATTGGAACGCCCACATTTTCACCACTGCATAACGGCGGGTGAACCATTCATCGTTTTCTTTCTCAAACTTGCCCCGTTCGAACATATCGCGCACAAATGCCTGCACGACGCGAATGCCGGTCATACTTTCTTGCATGACGTTGGAAAGTACGCCCATTTGCTCTTGAATAGCAGTGAACATGGGGCGCAACCGTCCGGCAAAGATAAAAGCAAGATAGGTCAGCAGGAGCAAAGGACCCATCGTAATCAGGGTGAGTTGCCAGCTTTCAAAGAACATGGCAATCAGTACGCCGACTACCAATAGGAGCGTTGAGACCAAATCCATTAAGCCAAAGCCGATAAAACGCTCGGCTTCGGTAATGTCGCTGGTGGCGCGGCTCATTAAATCGCCCGTTTGGGCATCATCATGGAAAACGAAGGGCAAGCGTTGTACCTTGTCGTAGAAGGCGTTCCGCATGTCGTAGGAAGCCGTAAAGCCCAACCATTCACC
>CBKYSX010000848.1:0-2362 GCA_966690745.1 uncultured Ardenticatenales bacterium | reverse complement strand
TTTGCCGCTCGGGACACCGACCCATATATGACATTCGTCAGAGCCGGCAGTCGGACTCGAACCGACGACCTACGCATTACAAGTGCGTTGCTCTACCAACTGAGCTATGCCGGCGCATTGTCGCCGCACGACTGCCGTGCGAATGGTAAGGGCTAGTATAGCGTGAGTTCCTAAATTGTCAAACTAACTCGCCTGCCGTTGTCGCACCGCTTCATACATCAGAATCGCTCCAGCAACGCTTGCATTCAGGGAATCTACCTTGCCGCGCATGGGCAATTCCACCAAAAAGTCACAACTTTCTGCAATCAAGCGACCCAGCCCTTTGCCCTCGGCACCGACCACAATTCCCAATGCCCCTTTGAGATTGGTGCGGTAATAGGGGACTTTGCCTCCCATATCCAACCCGACAAACCAGATATTTTCACGGGTCTGTAACTGCTTCATGGTTTGGGTTATGTTGGTGACCTGGGCAATCGGTAAGTGTAGCACTGCTCCGGCACTACTCTTATAAACCGTAGGAGTGACACCCACCGCCCGCCGTTCAGGAATAATGACCCCATGAATCCCGGCTCCCTCGGCGGTGCGAATCAACGCCCCGAGATTATGAACGTCTTGAATTCCGTCCAACAGGAGAAGGAATGGTGGTTCGTTGCGGTCGCGGGCAATCTGGAGGATTGTCTCAACGGTGCTGTATTTGAAAGACGGAACCTGCGCCACTACCCCCTGATGGTTGGCATCGGCTTCAACCAATTTGGCAAAGGCGGCGCGGGGTCGCCATTCAACGGGAATGGTACGGCTTTGTGCCGCCTCGATAATCTCGTCCACAATACCATGGGTCGGGGTTCCTTCTACAATAAGAACCCGTTTGACAGGCGTTTCGGACCGTAAGGCTTCAAGGACGGGATGCCGTCCATAAATAGTATCAGTAGTCATAATCATTCTCAGATGAATGGCAGTTGAATGAGGCTCACTGTTATTTTTTTGGAACAACACTGAGCCTCATCAACGCTACAAATGGTAGACTTTTACTTCTCTTTCTATTTGAGAGCGTTTTCTTTGGTCACTGCCGTAATCCCCCGCATATAAGGATGGAGAACCTCCGGAATAAGGAACGAACCATCGGCTTGCTGGTAGGTTTCCATGATGGCAATCATGACCCGCGGCAATGCCAGGCCCGACCCGTTGAGGGTATGCACAAATTCCGGTTTGGCATTAGGCGCGGGGCGGTATCGAATATTGGCACGCCGTGCCTGAAAATCACCAAAATTCGAACAGCTACTCACTTCCAGATATTCCCCGACCCCCGGCGACCAGACTTCGATGTCATATTTAATCATCGCCGTAAAACTCAAATCGCCCGTCACCATCTGCAACCGATGGTAGGGAAGCCCTAACGCCTCGCACACCTCTTCTGCACAACGCAAGAGCCGATCCAATTCTGCCATACTCTCGTCGGGGCGGGTGAACATCACCATTTCCACCTTATCGAATTGGTGTCCCCGTTTAATGCCGCGTACATCCCGCCCTGCGCTCATCTTTTCGCGGCGGAAACAGGGCGTGTATGCCACATGGCGAATCGGTAGACTTTCATTGTTGAGAATTTCGTCACGGTACATATTGGTAACCGGAACTTCAGCCGTCGGAACCCAATAAAAATCTTCTTCAATGTCCCGATACATCGTATCGCCGAATTTCGGTAATTGCCCCGTCCCATACAGAGTTTGCTCCTTAACCATAAAGGGAGGATAAACTTCCGTAAACCCGTGGTTGTCAATATGGAAATCCAACATCCACGTTATCAAGGCGCGTTGTAATCGTGCACCCAACCCTTTGAGCATATAGAAGCGGCTCCCCGATACTTTAATGCCCCGTTCAAAATCAATGATGCCTAATCCGTCGGCAAGTTCCCAGTGAGGTTTTGGCTCAAAGTCGAAGGTGCGTTTATCGCCCCATTCTTTGGTTACAATGTTTTCAGCATCGGTTTCGCCAACAGGAACGCTGGGGTGGGGTAGGTTGGGTAGGTTTAGCAGAATGTCTTGAATTTTTGCTTCCGCATCGTTTAGTTCTACATCTAATGTGCCAATGCGGTCATTCACCTTTTGCATTTCGGCAATGCGTTCGGCGCGTTCGGTGGGGTCTTTCAGCTTACCGATTGCCTTACTGCCCACATTACGTTGGTTACGGAGGGCTTCTACTTCCATAATCAGCGTACGCCGCTTTTCATCAAGCGCAAGGATTTCATCTATCGGGGTAATATCCGCAAAAAGCCGTTGCAATCCTTCTTTTACAGTTTCCGGTGTTTCACGAATTTGTTTTAGGTCTAGCATGAGGTTACTCCGGTCGAGAGGAGAGAGGGGAGAGG
>CBKYSX010000847.1:0-2364 GCA_966690745.1 uncultured Ardenticatenales bacterium | reverse complement strand
GAGGCCACCCCAGATAGCTATCAGCCGTCACGGTTAAGGTTTCCCGTTCAGTAGGACGCATGGCGGGTTCGCGGCGGCGCACCTCTGCCAGTTTTTGGAAATAGCCCATCAATTGCCGTTGTGCCGCCGAAAATTCCCATTGCATGGGACCGCGTGCCACTTCAGGTCCTAACCCGGCTTTCCCGGCGCGTTGCTCCATCCCGATTTCCGTCCCGTAATAGAGGATGGGCGGGTGTGGTAGGCTATAAAGAAAAAGTGCCGCCAGCCGTAACGCCGCTTCTGCATTCCCAACCGCGATATGTAGAAAGCGATCCATATCGTGATTATCAAGGAAAATCGGGCGGGAGAATTGTTCTTGCGGGGGGAAATAGCCGTCATGGTCGTGCATAAAATGATCCAGCCAGACCAAATCACGGTTATGCGTACCAAAAACGTGGCGTAACCCCTCCCCTAAATGGAAATCCAGCACCCCATCCAGATAGCCCACATAACTGAGTTGGCTTTCGGGGGTATCCACCACTTCGCCAAAACACCATGCGTCCGCTTTGGTCTGTTTCACACGTTGCCAGAATTCCGCCCAAAATGCATGGGTCGGACCATGGGCGTAATCCAACCGATATCCATCTATATCCATCTCCCGAATCCACATTTCAGCGGCATTGAACAGATAATCCCGAACTGCCGGAGTATCCGTATTAAATTCGGGCATCGTAGCGACACCGAAGAATGAACGATATGCCTGCCCCCCATCTTCAAAAAAGAACCATTCCCGTGCGGTCGAATTCGGGTTCGTTAAAGCCTCTAAAAATTTGGGGTGTCGGTTGGAAACGTGGTTGCAAATGAAATCCAGAATGACACGCATTCCCAGCGTGTGGGCGCGTTCTACCAGTTCTTTTAAATCTGCTTTGGTACCAAATCGCGCCTCCACATCGTAATAATCGGTGGCATCGTAACCATGATGGTTCGGCGTGGGAAACAAGGGGGTTAGCCAGATACAGGTCATACCAAGGGCGGCAATATGGTCAAGGTGGCGCGTAATGCCGCGCAGGGTTCCGCCATGAAAAGCGTCCAACGGTAAATCTTGCCAGGGTTCATCATCCCCCCGCGCAAAACGGTCAACAAAAACCTGATAAATGATTGCCTCTTCTACCCACAGCGGCGGGGTGCGCCTGTCTATCAGGCGGGTAAATTCGGTGGGATGTGTAGGGCGCGTATGGAGTGCCGCTTCGCCGCGTATCAAGGCTTCTTCTACGATTCGTTGGGGGTGCGGCCATTCCGCCCATTGCCATGCCTGCCCCGCCTCGCGCCCTGCAATCCGATACCGTAGCACGGTTCCATCTGCTAATCCCGGCATCTCTACCTGCCACTCGGTCACATACCCCCACCCAATCGTGTTCCAAACACGGTGGGTCAATACCATCGGTAGGTGCGGACTCTCCAGCGTTGGCAACGTTCCGTCTGTGGTGTAAAAAACCACCACCGCTTGCGGCGCAAAATTCGCGCCACTGGTGACAATCAAACGGAACGGCTCATCCGGTTGGGGGTCTTGAGGAATCGTACGAACGCGATGTTGCAACCCTAATGCCGATGCACGTTCGTGCGTCATTTTTAAGGCATCGGTGGAGAACGTCCCAAAAATGTGCTCTTCCACGTCAATCAATGCTCCGAGGTTAAAAAAGTAAGGGTTGCTTCCTTAAGTTTGAGGCGAGGTATCAGGGTCACGGCGCTAAAGAGGCCGTGCTAGAGACCCATTTTCTGCGAAGGTTCTCCGATTCTGAGCGTGTTTCTCGCAAACAACGGGTCTCTAGCCCCGCCTCTTTAGCGCGGGGAAGCGGGGCAAATTCGTACGCTTCTCCGTACACCGATGTTCTGTCGGAGACCTACCCCTTCACCGCGCCCGCTGTCAGACCGCTCACAATCTGGTCTTGCAGGGCAATGTAGAGTAGAACAATCGGCAACGCACCGATGATGGCTCCGGCGGCAAAGATACCCCATTGGGTGTTAAATTGCCCCGACACCACCGTGTACAACCCGACCATGAAGGTCAATTCTTCCTTGCGTTGCAAGATAATGCTGGCAAGAATGTAGTCGTTGAAGACCCCGATGAAGGTCAACACGGCAATCACTGCCATAATCGGGCGAATCAAGGGTAGAATAATCTGGGTAAAGATCTGCCAGTCGGAAGCTCCGTCTACCCGCGCCGATTCATCCAAATCTTTGGGAACCGCATCCAAAAAGCCCTTCATCAGGTAGACATTAACCCCCATCGCCCCCCCGATGTAGACCAGCAACAAGCCCCCGTGCGTCCCTAATCCCAGCCAGGGAACATAGGTTCCCAGTTGCAACAACAGCAGATAGATGGCA
>CBKYSX010000846.1:0-2365 GCA_966690745.1 uncultured Ardenticatenales bacterium | reverse complement strand
CCGAATGGTAAATAATGGATGGCGGCTTTACTTGCCCGTTGCAGATCCTCCATGGCGGCGCGGCGTGGCGAAAAGAGTACATCATATTCCGTCAAAGCGTCCAAAAACCATTGTGCGCGGTGGGCAGGGTTCCAGGGATCATCGGTTAGAAAATTGAGGCGGCGAATCCCCATCTGCCCGATGGCGCGGAGCGTACCAGCCGTCAAGGGTGCGATTCCTGTCACCAATAGCCATGTCGGGCGGAAGGATTCGCACTGTTGCACAACCATTTGACCAAAGCTTCCCATGCGGGGCGGACGTTTACCCCCCAGATGCCAGAATAAACGGCGTATCCAAAGGGGTGCTTCAAACGCTTTTCGGGTGTCACAGAGGGCAACTTCCAGCCCCATGTCTCGCGCCGCCCGTTCCAAATAGGCACCAATATGAAAGGGGAGGGGATTGCCCACAATCAAGAGCCGTTCCATTAGCCCTGCCCCTTTGTCACATACCCGAAGGCGGTAGCAATGCCAGCCGCCGCTTTTGGTACGGTGTACGCTGATACCTTTTGACGACAGACCGTACGGGTTTCTGCCTGACCCAAAAGCGGTATCAATTGTTGGATTGCATTGGCTAACCCCGTTGCGGACCCTGCCGGGAAAATAGCCCCTGTTTTCCCGGTTTCAATCAAATCCGGTGCAGAGCCAACCTTATCGCTGACGATGGCGGGCAAACCGTGATGGAATGCCTCGTTCACCACCAACCCCCACGTTTCCCCAAAGGCACTCGGAAGCACCAACAAATCGGCGGCATGATAATAGGGGCTGAGTGCGCTTTGATTCTGAAAACCGAGAAAGCGCACTGCTACCAATGGGGAGAGCGTGGCTTCAGCTTCAATCTGTGCCTGTAATTCTCCATCCCCTAAAAAGAGAATTACCAGTTTAGAGCGGAGGGTTTCGGGTATCTGTTTCACCGCTTGCACCAGCCGCAACGGGTCCTTTTTGGGAACCAGTTTCCCCGAAAAGAGAATCGCGATTTTTTCAGAAGTCAGTCCCAATCGGGCGCGGGTGACATCCCGCCATTGTTCCCGTGCGCTTTCGTCCGTTTGGAACGGGGTGGTATCCACACAGTAGGGCGCGGGGAACATCGGGCGGTGGGGCGCAAGCCGTTCGTAATGGCGGCGCGATTGTACGCCAATAGGCAGGAGTGCCGCACACCGCCCGTATAACCACCTTAAAATCAAATCCCGCCCCCACTGTTTCAATCGTCCCCGTTGAATGGCGGTATCGTTGGTTTCCGCCCGAAAGAGCAGAGGCACTTTCATTTGCAAAGCGGCAAGCCACGCCCGCCGATGGAACGCGCCTTGATACCCTGTCAACAGGATGGCAGTGGGACGTACCTTTTTCAGCACCCCTCCTATCCCTTTGCCCGTAACCGCTTCGGTGCTGCTTGCGCCGCCTGTTGCTACCTGTTCCAAAAAGTGCGAAGTATACCCTCCCAGCAAATCACTATCCCACTTCACCGATGCTCCGAATTCAGGGTCGCGGTAGCCGGCTACACTAAAATCGGAGCCATAAATAGCCGTCACGTTAACCCCAAAGGTTTGTTGCAGTTCTTGATAGACCGGGGCGTGATATTGGATAGGGTGGGTAGCCATGACTACCAGGTGGCTTGTCGTTACCATGAATTGGCGAGTGCGTTCTTGCCTAAAAGCAGGAGGGTTCTAATGCCATGCTTCACAAATTCGACTTTACGTAATTGTAAAGCCCTAAGTGTGCGGCGAAGTGCAAAAACCATTTGCTGTGTGTGCCATCGAACGTATTCGTGGCGCGATAAAACGTATTTGTATCGTTCAAGGACTTTGATTTGTTGTTCAGCATACCCAACAGTTCGCATTGAATGGGACGAATAACTATCTTTGTGTTGTCGCCATCCGGTCAGCGAAAGTGGCACATACAAGATGCTTCGTCCCTGTGCAAAACATCTTAAAGTCCAATCCCAATCTGCCCAATGAGGAAGCGATGCGTCAAAGTAGCCAATTTCTAAAAATGTAGACAAACGTACTGCCGCCCCTGAAATGTGCCACCAGCAACCCCTTAGTAAAGTGGAACTCATACTTTCTGGTAGGGGTGGCACAACAATTTCGCTTTCTTCTTTTGTTTCACCTTGAGCAATTTTTCCATCATTCCAAAAGCTATCATAACTACAACAAATCGAAGCAACCTTGGAATCAGCACTCCTAATTTTGGGAACAATCGTTTCTAACCAATTCGGTTTAACATAATCATCTTGATGAATAATAAATGCCCATTCAATACCATCTTCCACCATCTGCCGAAGCCCGACATTATGATTGCCATATAACCCCTGATTTTGAGGCGTTGTATTG
>CBKYSX010000845.1:0-2372 GCA_966690745.1 uncultured Ardenticatenales bacterium | reverse complement strand
CACATAATCGAGGAAAAAAAGCGGTTTCGCACCCTGTACCAGAATATCGTTGATACAATGGTTCACAATATCCTGACCGATGCCGCCCCATTGCCCCAATTCCGCCGCCACTTTTACCTTTGTGCCCACCCCGTCCGTGGAAGCCACCAGAATCGGCTGGTCGGGCAAATGGTCTAATGCGAACAGCCCGCCAAACAACCCGACATCTGCCAGCACCTGTGGCGTAAAAGTCGAGCGCACCGCCGCCTTCATCAACGCCACCGCACGGTTGCCCGCGTCAATATCTACGCCTGCTTCTTTGTATTTGTCGCTACTGGTCATGGGGAAAAAGGTAGAGAGAAAAGAGAAACAACTTTACCCGCTTCCCCTCTCCATGTGGAGCAGTGGTTATGCGGTGAAGTTGCTATTGTCGCTTTACTCTTACATTAGTAATTGTTCGGAATATTCGGGTCTATGCTGTCATCGTACAATACATAGCCTTCCGCCGCAAAGAGAGCCTCCATCCCTGCAAACAGTTTTTCACACAAGGTTCGCAGGGTGTCAAGGTCGGCAAACTTGCCTTGTACCATGAAATCCAAAAACAGATCGTAGTCCGTTGGTTTTCGGGGAAAGTTCCGTGCTTCGGTGATGTAAAGTGCGAGGGTGGTAAGTGGTCTTTCGTTCAGGAAGGCAAGCACCGCAATAGATGACAGTACCACATCATTGACCAACAATGGCAGATTCTCCCGATTGTTGGCTTCAATGGCATTCAACACTTTGCCGACACACTCCTGTAATTCCACCTGTCGGCGGGCGGCACGGCGCAAAAACAGGGCGCGGGGATGCTGATAGGCGGCGCGTTGCGCCAGCAGTGATTCGATAAAGGGTGCATTCCACAACGGAACCAACGGGCTTGCCCCACCCGCCCACCACGAATGCTCCAACGTGCGCCACAATGCCAGATACCCCGCCTCTGTAACATACTCAGCCTCAATCAACATCCCATCATACACCCGTTGCAAATAGGGGTCTTCCTTTTGTGGAACCTCGCGTAAAAACACCGTCAATTCCAAATCCGAATAAGCACAGTCTGCGTTCCGCGCCACCGATGCCACCAGCGCAACTGCTATCAGATTATCGCCAAATTTCCGTTGGAACAGGGGTACGAGGGAGTGGGCTATTGCCAGCCGTTCTTCGTGGGTGTGAGGTTTAATTCCATACATGTGGCATATACAAAAAAAAGTGGAGTTGGTGCTACAAGAGTATTCAAATGGCTTTGGAAGTAAAAGTTTGGGGGGTGTAAAGGGGTGAAATTAAGGGTAGTGGTGCAATTGGGAGTATGTCAGGGCGCGAAACCGAGTTTCTGCCGTGGAAAACTCGGTTTCTGTCGAAGTTATCACTACGTCGAATAAAGATACTCCGTTCGCCCTCAAACAGAGGAAACGTCTAACTCCTTCGGAACGAAGCAATTAAGTGGAACCTGGCGCGACATCCGGCGGCTCTTTCAGGTCTTAAAGTTTCAGTCCCCTTGAAGCGGGGCATTTAAGTGGAACAGGCGTGGTGGGGCGTACAGATGGTCATGGGAATGCAAATTTCAGGAAATAGGGCGGGGAGAAACCTGCATCGGCGCAAATCGTTTTTTGTAGCAAAACAGGGGGGTATTTGCGCCGACCCTTTTACGCTCAAAGGAAGCATTTAACAGGTGAATAAGGGAACCAAAAAGATTAAAAAAAAGATGAATCTAGTTTGCCGCGAATTCATTTGCGCGGAGCCACCCTGTAGCGATGGATTTGGGCGAATCTCGACACAATCATACACCATCGGTTAACTTGTACTTCTCCGCTGTGGCACTTTCCCACCCATTGCATTGTGTATATCATTCGTGCCCTGCTATAAACTAGTACCGAGCAGGATGTTGTTCACGTTTTATTAATCACTTATCCGTTACCACGGCTGTCATGCGAATTCTCCTAGTCAGTAATGGCTTCCCACCGCTAGCAAACGCAGGAGTCGAATCCCACACCTACGCCCTTGCCCGCGAACTTCACAAGGCAGGGGTACAGGTACATATCTTCTGTCGGGATTCAGACCCTGCGGCTCCCATGTATACGGTGCGGCATGAGGTGGTGGATGACCTTCCCGTAACCCGTGTCGTCAATAATTTATTGGATGCCCATGCTTTTGAACAGTTATATCGCAACCCTCACATTGACCGTATCTTTACCCGAACCTTGAAGGAATTTCACCCTGATATTGTCCATATTCAGCATTGTGTTGGGCTATCGGTGGGTTGTTTAGAACAGGCGATAAGTGCACAGATTCCTACCATCGTCACCCTCCATGATTACTGGTACATCTGCCCGACCGTCAACCTGATTCGCCCCGACTTTTCG
>CBKYSX010000844.1:0-2373 GCA_966690745.1 uncultured Ardenticatenales bacterium | reverse complement strand
CCTATATCTATACAGATAAGGTCCAACTTGGTTTACTAGAAGTACATCCCAAAATGCAGAACACCGTAACGACAATGATAGGGAGAACTTCATGACGAACCATTTACAGAACAAAAAAGTTGCCATCCTTGTGGAACAAGGGTTTGAAAAAGTTGAATTGACCGACCCCCGACAGGCGTTGGAAGAAGCCGGGGCACAAACCCACATCATTTCCCCCCGCGAAGGCAAAGTCAAAAGTTGGGAACACACCGATTGGGGCGAAGAATTCCCCGTAGATGTGCAATTAGAGCAGGCGAACGCCGACGACTACGATGCGCTCCTCTTGCCGGGCGGGGTCATGAACCCCGACAAACTACGGCGCAACCCGAAAGCCCAACAGTTTGTACGGGCATTTTTTGAATCGGGTAAACCCGTTGCCGCGATTTGCCACGCGCCCTGGATGTTGATTGATGCGGGCGTAACCAAAGGACGCACCCTTACCTCTTATCCTTCGCTTCAGAATGACCTGAAAAATGCGGGTGCAAGTTGGGTAGACCAGGAAGTCGTTGTGGATAATGGACTTGTTACCAGCCGCAACCCTGATGATATTCCGGCATTTAACCGCAAGATGATTGAAGAAATTGGCGAAGGGGTTCATACCGCTTCCTACTAAACACTAAACGCAAGGTACGCCTGTTTCACATTCAAAGGCGTGACCTCTACAAAAACAGGCAGGCAGAAGGAAATAAGAAAGGAGTAAAAATGAGCATCAAATCATGGATTCTCGGCGGTTTGACCGGGGCAGGATTGGTCTACTTTCTTGACCCCGACAAAGGCAAACGACGGCAGGCATCGGTTCGTGACCAATTGAAAAAACTACAAAATGAAACCGCTACCCATGCAGAAGCCGTTGCCAAAGATTCTCTGAACCGGGCGCGGGGCAGTGCTATCGAAACCATTCAACACTTTTCGAACGAGTCGGTTTCAGATGAAATCGTGGTCGCCCGTGTACGTTCCGAATTAGGGCATTACGTTTCTCAACCGCGAAATGTTGAAATTAATGTCACTGATGGGGTAGTAACATTGGCAGGAATCGTCCCCGCTGATGAAGTACAACCGTTTGTGGCAAAGGTACGAAGCATGGCAGGGGTAAAAGGTGTAGAAAATCATCTGAAGCTACGTCAGAGCACCGAGCACCATTCGGAATCTCAGGCAGACCCCTCTCCTACCAAAACCCAATAGAGGTTTTTGTTGCAGGTGACGTATAATATAAAAAGAAGTCGGGTCAAAATCCCGGCTTCTTTTGCGTTCTTCACCACAAAGAACACAAAGTAGACTTTATTTTTTTTGATTTCTTCATTTGTTTATGTTGAAATAGAGTGTCAACCACCCCCATATTTTTATACAGGAGATTCTATGAACAAGCCAAGAGCCAATCAACTATCGCGTGTTATTCTTGAAGCGGCACTAGAAGTTCACCGGGAATTAGGACCGGGACTGTTAGAATCCACCTACGAAACGTGTTTATGTTATGAGTTGGAAGCACGGGACATATCCTACCAACGTCAGGTATCTATGCCCGTTCGGCATAAAGGACTTTTATTAGATGCTTCTTACCGTTTAGATGTTGTGGTTGAAGATTTGGTAATTGTTGAGTTGAAAGCCGTAGAAGCTTTGGAAGCAATTCATGAGGCACAGTTAATTACCTATCTAAGACTTTCCAAACGTTGGCTCGGACTATTGATTAACTTTAATGTACCCCTCCTCAAACAAGGCATTAAACGACTTGTGAACTAAAATAGTTGTCGTTCTTGGTGTTCTTTGTGTCTTTGTGGTGAATCCCCATATGCCCCGAATCCTCCTTCAAAAGCTATTCAATCTTCTCTACACCCGATTTGCATGGGCGTATAACTATGTGGCGTGGCTGGCAAGCGCGGGGCATTGGTATCGCTGGGTGAATACCTGTTTGCCGTTTATTGAGGATGGTACTGTCTTAGAATTGGGGTGTGGTAGAGGTTATTTGCTACACGAAGTTGCACAAAGAGGGCATCAGGTGATTGGAGTAGATTATGCGGAGGAGATGTGCCGCTATGCCCGCACCCAAAGCGGGCAACCGGTGCTCCGCGCTGATGGGCGTACCCTCCCCTTTGCGAATGGTACGTTTCAGACGGTGATTACGACCTTCCCCGCCCCGTATATTGCGGAAGCGGCAACTCAACGCGAACTGGCGCGGATACTCAAACCCGGCGGGCACTGGCTATGGGTAGACGTGCCTTTGCTGGAAGCCAAAGGGGATACGTGGCTCTCATGGCTGGTCAACCGGTTGACCTATGGTGAAGTGCCGCCCATCCCCCCGATTTTTGCGCGGGACGCAACAGGGGGATTGTGGGATAT
>CBKYSX010000843.1:0-2375 GCA_966690745.1 uncultured Ardenticatenales bacterium | reverse complement strand
CGCATTTTAGTTGGACGGGAATACTCAATAGCGGGGAAATAGATGGCAAGCGCACGATGTATATTATCATTAACCAATTCCGGATATTTTTCGTACCACTTGCGTAGCGATTTCATGCCTCTTTCAATGGCATAGGCGTAAGCCTCGCGTTCAAATCGAAATACTTGGGTAGGGCGAAAACTGTGAATTGCCCAATGGATACTTACCTCATCGCGCCAGACCTTAACACCCTTCCAAATGTCCGCACATCCAGGGTCGCCACAAGTACAGGTTATCAGAAAATAATCACCGGGCTTGGATTGCGATTCGATCAACCGTACCAGATTGATGGAATAATGGTTGAAATCTGCAAGAGGTTTATCATCCACCAGAACTTCAACCCAAAATGCTGGTAGTTCAAGCGGTTTGGCTACATCTATCTGTGGACGTATTGTTAATTCGTTGCGCATGATTAGTAATATAGTTTCAATCTTTATGCGGGTAAAAGTAACGATAAATGGGGGTATCCATCTCTATGTTCGGTTCTTCTAATAACAGTTCTCGAATATGGTTGATTCCCACTTGAATTGCGTTGCAGTATTTCAGATAATCAAAGCGATAAATCAGAATAGGATCAGTATTTACCGTCCAATAGACCGATTGGTTCTCGTGGCGAACAAAAATACTCTGATTAATGCCATGACACCATAATTCGCCGCAAGTACAGGTAAGAATGTACCACTCTCCGTCCAGAGATTGAGATGCAATCAGGTTTGGAAGACTGAGTGTTGTACCACGTTGTTTAAAATTGACGATAAGATTACCATCCACTTCAATTTCAACGTGGAGTAACACAGCATTTTCTTCTTCCGAATAACTTATCCACGATACAAGCGTCAATTCATTTATCATACTCTATTGTCGGTACCACGGTATAGGAAGCCCTATGGACATCCGATTCGACACCTATTACACCAATGACGACCTCAATGCCCGCTTACGCTGGATCGCGGGGGAATATCCTGCTCTGTGCGAACTGACCTCGCCGGGCAAATCCTATGAAGGGCGGGACATTCTGTTGCTGATGATAACCAATAAGGCAACGGGACCCGACCATGAAAAACCCGCCTTCTGGATTGATGGCAATATCCACGCCACCGAATTGACCGCCTCTGCCGCCGCCCTGCGGGTGATTATTAAATTGGTGGAAGGGTTTGGCAAAGAAGATCAGATAACGCGTCTGTTGAATGAGCAAGTCTTTTACATTGTACCACGCCTGAACCCGGATGGCGCGGAAGCCGCCTTGCACGAAGAGCCATTGTTTGTCCGTTCGGGGACGCGCCCGTACCCCTTTGAAGATAAGCAGGATGGTCTGCATATCCATGACCTGAACGGGGACGGCAAGATTTTGCAAATGCGGGTGGAAGACCCGGCGGGAGATTGGAAGCCATCGGAACGGGACCCGCGCCTGATGGTGAAACGGGGCGCGGACGAAGAGGGCGGAACCTATTACCGCCTCTTTTCCGAGGGGACGATTGAAAATTACGATGGGCATATTATTACCAATGCCCGTCCGTTGGCAGGGCTAGATTTTAACCGGAATTTTCCCGGTTCGTGGCGACCGGAAGGGGAGCAGTATGGGGCGGGGGATTTTCCGGGTAGTGAGCCGGAGATTCGGGCAGTCATCGAATGGTTTGCCGGACATCCCAACATCTTTGGCGCGTTGACCTATCATACCTATAGTCGCGCTATTTTGCGTCCTTTTGGCGATAAAAGCGACGACGAAATGGACACGCAGGACAAATGGGTGTTGGAGGCGATTGGCGCACGGGGTACGGAATTGACGGGGTATCCCTGCGTGTCGGTCTATCACCATTTTAAGTACCACCCCAAAGAGGTGATTACCGGCGTGTTTGATGATTGGCTTTATGAGCATAAGGGGATTCTGGCATATACCGTAGAGTTGTGGGATTTGCCCTCGGCGGCGGGGGTGACGGAGAAAAAGGAGCAGAAGAAATTTATCGAATGGTTCCGTCTGCACCCGTTGGAGGATGATTACAAAATTCTGGACTTCATCAAAGAACACGCCGACGACGGGTTGGAGCCGTGGCAACCCTATGACCATCCTCAATTGGGCAAGGTCGAAATCGGCGGATGGAATGTGCTGTATACATGGCGCAACCCGCCCCCTGCGTTGCTCGAAGCCGAAATTGCGCCACAGGCAGAGTTTGCGGTGGCGTTTGCCGCCACTGCCCCGCGCCTCGCATGGCGCACCGTGGAGGTGAAGCCGTTAGGGGGTGGGCATTATCATCTGTTAGCAGTGCTGGAAAATAGCGGCTTTTTGCCGACCTATGGCTCCAATCAGGCAAAGAAGATGAAAGCGGCGCGTCCGATCC
>CBKYSX010000842.1:0-2378 GCA_966690745.1 uncultured Ardenticatenales bacterium | reverse complement strand
ATGGCACGGGTGTAATCCACATTCCATTGGCGTTGGCGCGTGTCGTAGACCAACCCCTCCAATCCCGCAAAAAACGGAATTGGAGGGTATTCGTCGCGTGGTTCCCCGTACCAAACCCAGATCATCCCATGCGCTTCCTGCGCGGGGAAGCTGGTGCATTGGAAAATTTTGGGTTTGGGTCCGTTGCGCCCGTTGGCGGGCACTAATTGACAGGTTCCGGCACGGTCAAATTGGAAGCCGTGAAAATGACATTGCAAATTGCCATTCACGATTTTGCCCGGACTCAGGCGCGATTGGCGGTGGGGACACAAATCGCGCATCGCCACAATCTGCCCCAACCCGTCCCGCCAGAAAACCATTTCTTCTCCCAATCGTCGAAAGGCTACCGGCTTTCCCGCTTTGACTTCGTTGCTTTCCAATACGGCGTACCACATATTCGGGATCATCGTCTTGCTCCTGTATGTTTTGTAACCTACCAACATTTTGGTAGGTTACGGTAATAAAAAAAATGATGTAGGTCACAGGCAAGAGGGAGAGAGGGTTGGGTGAAAGGCTTTCTGTTTTCTGAAAGCCACTTTCTCGATTGAAAGAGCCTCTACCCTCTCCCTCTACCTTCCACCTCTTACCCCATCCAACATCACATCAATTAACGTATATGCCATAGCGAAACGGTCGCGGTGGTCTTTGTCAAAGGCTTCCTGGGGGACGGCGTGAAGGCTTTCCAACATTCCCACCATTCCGCCTGCCACCACGCCGATGTCAGGATGGGAAATTTCCCCCCGTGTCTGTGCCATTTCCAATGCCAGCCCAATCGGAGTAATCATGGTTTCAAAGGCGTTTTCGGACAGGCGGCGGGCATGGTCGGCATTGATTTCCGGCATATCCGAATAAACCATCCGCACCAAATCCATCGGGGGTTGAGAAAGGAGCCAATCGGCGGCGGCGCGGAGGCGTGAACGAATATCCGGCGCGGCAGTGGTAATGGCTTGCGTCATGCCCACTTTGTGCCGCTTCAACGTTCGCTCCATCACCTCAATATACAGTTCCTCTTTGCCGCCGGGGGCATGGTGATAGAGCGAGGCATGTTTAATCCCCAGTTCGTTCGCAATATCACGTAACGTCACTGCCGCATACCCTTTCTGGGCAAACAGCCGCTCCGCTACTTCAATCACCCGCTCCCGCGCCTCGCTCACATCCGCTTTTGTTGTCATGTTCTTTCCCTACCAAATGGTTGGTAGCGAGTATACGGGACGCAAGCGTGGATGTCAAGGGGATGTAGAGGGTTTGTCTAATTGTTTGTAAGCTAAACACAACAGGGCAAGCATAACGCTTGCCCTGTTAGAGAAAGAGTATTGTGTTGATAGTGTTATGCCGCCGCTTCCACCGCTCCCGCATTTTGCATCACACTACTGAGCAACCCGTAAGCGGAAGCCCACGCCGTTTCGACATCGGGGGTAAACCCCGCGCCCAGCCCCTGCCCCAACGTCCAGAGCAGCGCAGAGCCAACGGTGGCGTAATGCTCATCGCGCACGCCGTAGCCCTGATGCCGCCGCCCCAATGCTTCCACCGCCGGAACCAGATCATCCAATCGGGTCAATCCGGCAACGGCGACGCTCAACATCTGCATCAGTTTGCGTCCTTGTTCCTTCATATCGCCGCGAAACATCGGGCGCAGGGTGGGGTCTAATTCAAAGAGGCGGTTGTAAAAGAGGTCGGCGGCAGTATCGGCAATCGGTTTTACCTGTTCAAAGGTTTGTTGTACGAGGGCAATCTGGGTAGGGGTCATGGTACGCTCCATACGGTAATCGGCTGTTTGTCATTGCCCCTACCATACTCAAATGTGGCGTACCGTGCGTCTGTAATATGCTGTAATTTTGGAAAAAATACGTAGAAAACGGGATACGTAATTGTACGTATAATCTACCACACTACTTCGTATTGATTAGCCCCATCCTTTAGGGTGGGGGCGTATTCGATATTATTCTCCTTCGTTATTCGTCGTTCAGAGCAACCCCCGTTCTTGCCCCGCCCGCACCGCGCCCGTGCGGGTGCTCACCCCCAATTTGCTGTAAATCCGATGGAGATGCGTACTCACGGTACGCGGGCTAACCACCAACCGCGCCGCCACCTCGGCATCCGTTAAACCTTCGGCGACGCACCGCAATACCTCCACCTCGCGGGGGGTGAGGGCATCCGGGTCGGGGGATGCGGGCGGCGGGGCGAACGGGGGTAAGGATACAGAAACGGGTGGGACTGCTTCGGTGCTAGGGGGGTTCAGCGCATAGGCAACGGTTTCCTTCAGCGACCAGGCCGCCCCCTGATGCCATGCGGCGGTAAACGCTTCCTCGCCCAAAGTCGTACGCACCTGTGCCACATTG
>CBKYSX010000841.1:0-2379 GCA_966690745.1 uncultured Ardenticatenales bacterium | reverse complement strand
ATCATCGCCCAAGAGCCATGAGGGAAGTTCACCAACCGCACTACTTTCCGCTTGCGCTGTAGCCGTTTCCCCTGCGCCGGTCAACCAATCAGGCAGATCCGCTTCGGCTTCTACCGTGGAGGGGGTTTCGGTTGCGCCCCCGGTCAACCAATCGGGCAAATCCGCTTCAGCCGCTGTGGTGGTGGATTCGGATGTACCTCCGCCCAACAACCAGTCCGGTAGGTCTGTATCCGTGCTTTCCGGGGCGGTGGGTTCGGCACTGCCTGTCCCAAGAAGCCAATCGGGAAGGTCGGCTTCAGCGGGCTGTACCTCGTCTGTTTTCGAGGCAACGGATGGCGGCGGCGGTGCATCCTCCATCGTCAACCAGTCGGGCAGTTCGGTGGCGGTTGCCGATGTTGGCACATCATCCGCCAACCAATCAGGAAGGTCGGCGGGTTGGGATAAATCGGCTTCCATCCCTACTTCATCACCGCCCTGCTCCTCATCGGTTATCACATCAGCCGTTCCGCTTAACCAATCGGGCAAATTGCCGCTATCGTCGGCAACATCGGCAGGAACGGTCAAAGTTCCCTGCGGTTCATCTCCGCCCATTAACCAATCCGGCAAACCACTATCGGTGGTTACAGGGTCAGTCGTGGGTTCATCAGCGTAAGCCACCGTATCGGTATCAGCAGGGGTGCTGTCCCCCATCAACCAATCGGGCAATCCATCAGAAGTTTGACCATCGGCTTCTTCCGTGATTTCGGAGGTTACTGTGTCATCCCCCGCCAACCAATCGGGTAATCCGTCAGAAGTTTGGAGTTCGTCACTTTCCGTTACCTCTGCCGATGTGGTGCTGTCCTCCATTAACCAATCAGGGACATCTACCGAAGATTGACTTTCATCCCTATCTGTAACTTCGGCGGTGCCATCTTCTGCCAACCAATCGGGCAAGGCATCTTCAATTTCGTCAGCAGGGGCATCTACGAAGGCATCAGGGAGGTCCTCATCCAGTAAGGCGACATCCGCGCTGTCATCCGTCGTAATAGGTTCCCATATCTCGTCTACAGGCTCCGATACTGTCCGTTCCGAATCATCTGCGGTTTCTTCCAGAAGCGAGGCAAAATCTTCCAATTCTTCGGAAGAAGCGGTTGCGCCTTCAGTCAGCCAATCATAAGATTCTTCTACGCCTTCATCCGCGAGGGCATCATCAGCAATGCCATCCTCTTCAAACACATCCACAACCGTGGTACTATGCGTAACCACCATCATGGTTTGAGTGTCGTTGGTGGCACCCGCCAATTGTTCGTTCGCCCATTTTAATCCGGCACGGGCATGTTCGTTGTGGGAGTCAATAGCAACGGCTTGCTCCAACCACATTTTCGACTCGCCAACGGTGGGAGCCGTTGCCCCTTTCCAGAGCAACCCCCACACGTTATCGGGTTCGATTTCGAGCGCCTCGTCGAAGAGATGATTGGCGCGTTCAATATCGCCTGCATCATAGGCTTCCAAACCCCGACGAAGGGCTTCGACAAATTCAGAACTGGCAGGAGCGAGGGTTGCCATGCCGTTCTCCTTTCAACCTCTTTTTAATCTGGGGATGCTACATAGCACCCTAATATAAATCTTCGTTCGCCCATTATAAGGGCTGTTGCATGGTCTGACAATCCTTTGGAGTAGGATTATTGTTCGACTACCACTTATTTTTGCGAATTTGGGTAGGATGAGGCAACCTTGGAAACGATTGCATAGTCCATAATGCATAGTGCATAAACGACAACCACACAATTCCCTACAAAATTACGGTTATGCACCAGGCAATTCAGAACACGAGCACTCTTGAAAAATAAAGTTTTTGTTATCGGGAATACCGTCGCCGATGTTGTGGCGCGGACGGTAGATGATGTGCCGCGCACCGGGTCGTTGCATCCCGAAACGGTACAATATTTCGCGGGCGGGTGCGGGAATAATGTCGCGATGGTGTTGGCGCGATTGGGCGCAAAGGTATCGCTGGCGGCGTGTGTCGGGCAGGATGTATTCGGGGATGTGTTGTTGGCACAGTGGCAAAAGGCGGGGATTAATACCACTTATGTCAGCCGCCACCCCACCGAACCCACAGGTGTGACGATTGTATTGGTGGATAGCGCGGGCGAGCGGCGTTTTATTTCAACCCCCGCCGCCAATCGCTTTCTCACCAGTGAGCACCTTCCCTCTACACTTCCTGATGACCTGTTTGCCATCCATATCGCAGGCTTTTTCACAATGCCCGGGATTGAAGGCGGTGTGTTAATCCCTCTGCTGGAACAGGCAAGGGCAAAGGGGATTTTGACCTTGTTGGACCCCGTAGGGGGGTCGGCGCGGGAACGGCGGGAGGAATTATTGCGCCTGCTCCCCTATCTG
>CBKYSX010000840.1:0-2387 GCA_966690745.1 uncultured Ardenticatenales bacterium | reverse complement strand
GAGCTGGAGGTTATTGATCCACAGGTCTCCTCGCTTAATGTGCGCCAATTCATGGGCAATCACCCCCGCCACCTCTTCCCGATCCAACAGGTGCAACAATCCGGTGGTGACTGCCACTGCCCCTTTGGCGGGGCTACGCCCGGTGGCAAAGGCGTTGGGTGCCGGGCTTTCAATCAGGTAAAGTGCCGGGGTAGGAATCTGCGCCCGTTGGCTCAACCGGGCAAGCATCTGATGCAATTCGGGTGATTCCCTTTCGGGCAAAGGGCGCGCCCGGCTCATTTTTAATGCCAGCGAATCGCTGAACCACCACGCCCCCATGTTCATCAGAATCGCAAAGCCGAACGCCAGCACCATTCCGCCTGTCCCGCCGAGCGCATTCCCTATCAGGACAAAGAGACCCGTCAGGGTTGCGAATAAAAGGGTTGTTTTAACATGATTCCACATTGGTGTACTCCTACTTGAGTAAAAGAAAATCTGTGGATGGTCTGTGTGTGGAGGGGATTTCCCCGATTCCCCGCCCGAATGGGCATTAAGAATTAAATCGCGTAATCCCTTGCCGCCCCGCCCTAAAGGGATGGGGCTAATAAACACACGACAAGATAGCTTATTAGCCCCGCCTCTTTAGAGCGGGGAATCCAATTACGTCCTGCGCGTTGTCGGGCGTAACGAAACGGCACCCCGCACGTACCGTTCCTGTTCTTGGTGGGCAATAATCACATACGCTTCGGCAAGGTCTTCCAGGCTCACCAGCCCCAGATAGGCTCCGTTTTCTTCATGCACCGCCACCACCGATTGCTGTCGGGCTTCCATTTCTGCCTGTACCTCATCCAAAGTCATCTCGGCGGGGACGAACAGCACACGGGTTTGCATGATGTCCGCGATATAAGGGTCGTCCTTCCCCTGCGCCAGCGTTTTTAAGACATCATCGCGGGTCACAATCCCAACCACGCGCCCCCCTTGCATGACGGCAAAATCAGGTTGATACCCGGTGAGCAGATAATCCACCACCATACTAATACGATCAAAAGGGGCAACGGTCAGGGCGTGGCGGTTGTAGACATCCCCGACGCGCCGCGTATTCAGCACAACCCGTGCCTCCGTACTGCGTTGCTCCTGCCCACTACTCAGGTCAATGAACAGGGCAATCAACATCAGCGCGAGGTTGAAACTGAAGAGACCAAAAATCCCCATTACGGCGGCGATGCCGCGCCCGATGCGTACCGCAAGGCGCGTTGCCGTCCCTTCCCCTAACCGCATCGCTAATAATGCCCGCAGAACCCGCCCTCCATCCAGAGGGAACGCCGGAATCAGGTTAAACAGAACCAGCGAGATGTTGGCGGCGAAGAGCCATGTCAACAGCAACGCGGGCGAGGGTGCGCCGTCCGGCAAGGCGAAGCCATTGCCCATATTCATGCCAAAAAGCCATGCCATGATTCCCAGCCCGATAGCCAGCACCACATTCACCGCCGGACCCGCCAACGCAATCAGCAATTCGTGGCGCGGTTCGCGCGGGTTCCGTTCCAACAATGCCACCCCGCCAATGGGGAGCAGAATAATGTCGCGGGTGCCAATCCCCACCGCACGGGCGGCAAGGGCATGCCCCAATTCGTGGAGCGTGACACAGACGAAGAGCAACAACATCAGTGCCAGCCCGAAGAATGCACCGCCCAGCCCGTAAGGAATGCCCCATTGCACCATGCCAAAAATCAAAATCAGCGCGAAGGTGATATGGACACGAATCGGAATCCCGGCGATACGGGCAAGCGGAAATGAATTGTTCATAGTGCTAGTCCTTCTTTCATTCCGGCAATCGTGCGAACAGTGAATGTCGCCGTTGGGTTTCGATTGCCATAGGTATGAAAAGGATAGTGACGCGCAGGGGGTTTCAGTAGAGGAGTTCTCCCTCGATTCCCGGGGTAAAACAGGGGAATTTTTCCCTATCCTGCGGGGAATCAGCCTCTACCCGTCCCGACCCGCTTTCTGTAAAGTAGACCCACTGATGACCGTTCAACTGCGGAGTTGAGGAGAAATGCAAAAAACAATGACAACCTTTACCCAAAAGGAAATGAAAACAGAGCCGAAACAAAGTACACCGCCGCTTCCGGCAACAGCATGGGCAGAAACAGAATGGCATACGTTAGAGACGGACGTTACGCTGAAACAACTGGCGGTGGATAGCAACAGCGGATTGACCACCGCCGAAGCGCAACGCCGTCTGCAACAGGTCGGCGCGAATGAATTGTTGGACAAGGGGATTAAAAGCCCCTGGCGGATTCTGTGGGAACAGCTCACCGCCATCATGATGGTGGTCTTGATTGCCGCCGCCGGTATCAAAGCGGCATTGGGCGAATATATTGATGCGGGTGCGATTCTGGCGATTGTGGTGT
>CBKYSX010000839.1:0-2390 GCA_966690745.1 uncultured Ardenticatenales bacterium | reverse complement strand
CGTACTGGAAGGGCTGTTGGAATACGAACGCGCCACCGGCGGCACGGCAGAATCCATCGCCGCCCGCCAGCGTGGGGAGGAATATCTGCTCGAACGCCACCTTTTCCGCCGCCAAAGTACGGGCGAGGTCGTAGACCCCGACTGGCTTCTCTTCTCCTTCCCCACGCGCTGGCGCTACGACGTTCTGCGCGGACTGGACTATTTCCGTGCGGTAGGCAACCCGCCCGACCCCCGTATGGAAGAAGCCATCGCCCTGCTCCGCTCCAAACAACAGCCGGACGGCACATGGCTACTGGAAAACAGCCATCCCGGTGCGGTTCACTTCCCCCTTGAAGCCGAGGATGGACAGCCCGGTCGTTGGAACACCCTCCGCGCCCTGCGCGTGTTGGACTGGTACGGTAGCTAGGCGGGGAGCCTACCCTGGGAGACCACTTGTGGTTGTCGTGCCGTGTGCAACGCAGATGTGCGTAACAACGTTGTGTTGTCGTGAAGTCGGTTAGTCAAAATGTCGTTTGCCATCAAAATCACCAACCGTGAAAGGAACTCGCTCATGCGAAAAGTGATTGTCATCGCCCATATCTCTTTGGATGGCGTGATACAAGCCCCCGGCGGACCGGAAGAAGATACCAGTGGTGGCTTCGTCTACGGGGGGTGGGTCGCTCCCTTCTCCGACGAGGTGGTGGGAAGCGTCGTCCGTCGCCAGATGAACATGCCCTTTGACCTGTTGTTGGGGCGCAAAACCTATGATATTTGGGCACCCTACTGGCCCCACCACGCCGACATCTGGCAAAGCGTCAATAGTGCCACCAAATACATCGCCTCCAGCACCATGACCTCCGGCGATTGGCAACCTTCTATCTTCTTAAGCGGCGACGTTGCAGAAAAAGTCAACGAGATTAAGCATCAACCGGGACCTGATTTGCACGTTTACGGAAGTGCAGAGCTCCTTCAAACCCTCTTCAAGCATGATGTGGTGGACGCGCTCTGGCTCAAAATCTATCCCCTGACGTTGGGCAGTGGCAAACGGTTGTTTGCCGATGGGACTATCCCGGCAACGTTCACGGTAACGGAGAGCACCGTTTCGCCCAAAGGGGTCATCATCGTGAATTATGAGCGGGCGGGCGGGATAACCACCGGAAGTTTCTAAATAGTCGTGTCGGCACTGTTCGACACGCCGTATTTCACCTCGATTCAACCCACATCCCAAAAAGCGAGGCACAATGTCACCATCAGCAAGCGAATTCATTGAGGCAGGGAAACGCCACTACGACCAACAACACTACAGCGAAGCCATTGCCGCCTTTCACGAAGCCATCCGCCTGGACCCCACCCATGCCTACCCCCACCACCTGCTGGGATATATCTATACCGAACAAAAACAATACCCCGAAGCCATTGCCGCCTTCCGTGAAGCCATCCGCCTCGACCCATCCGATGCCGAGAACTACATTAGTCTGGGGATGGTATACCGTAGCCTCCAACAGTACCCCGAAGCCATTGCCGCCCTTCTCGAAGCCATCCGCCTTGATTCCACATCAGCCGTTACCCATGCCTCGCTTGCCGCCTGTTACCGTTTGCAAGCCGATGAGGCGCAGGAACAGGAACATCTTGCCCACGCCCGCACCCTGATGCAAACCGAAAGCGACTACAACAAAGCCTGTATTGAAACGATTGCGGGAAATTATGAAGAGGCACTCCGCTTGCTGAAAGAGGGGAACATCGCCGCGAATGAGCTTGCCCTTGCCCAAACCGACCCGGATTTAGAACCCCTCCGCGACGACCCCCGCTTTCGGGCATTGGTGGGCTTACACTAAACTTACGCCCTGCGCCCACCCTGGAGGAAGCGCGGCAAGAGGAGACCATCGTGACAAATTCTATTAGAGTGATGTTGGAAATCGGACCCAAAGGTAAGAAAGTAGTGGCGGTAGCACCGGAGTGGCCCGGTCTGGCGCGGGGGGCGAAGAACGGGGAGGCGGCGACCCACCGCTTACTCGCCTACGTTCCACGCTATGCAATTGTGGCGAAACGTGCCGGAATGGATGGCACGTTGGCGGAGGTCAGCACCGTTGACATTGTTGAGGAATATCCGGGCACGGGATCCACCGACTTCTGGGGGATTTCTTTCGCCTTTTCCAGCATTGACCGGGAACCCATGTCAAGCGAAACATTGGAACGGCACCTCACGCTGATGCAGGCGTGCTGGGCGTTTTTCGACGATGTGCGGGCGCGGGTGTCGGCGGAAATGCAGAAGGGTCCGCGGGGCGGCGGGCGCGACCGGGACCACATCGTCCGCCATACGGTCTCTGTGGAGCTGGATTGGGCAAAGGGAATCGGTGTACACACCCCTTACGAAGCAATGCTGACCGCTGAGGGTGCGAAGGCGCATCGCG
>CBKYSX010000838.1:0-2395 GCA_966690745.1 uncultured Ardenticatenales bacterium | reverse complement strand
CACGCTCAACCGCACAATCTCGCCCCCCGTCCGGTCGCGCCAAAAAATATCACTGACCTGATTGCCATCCCCGCTTACGAGATTCGACGCACTGCTTTCCCACACCACCGCGCCCCCATCCCCTGACAGGCGCGGCTGGATGCTATCTCCATCCTGCGCCTCCCCCTCGGCAACGGTACTGATAATATCCAACGCCCCCGTTGCCCGTTCATAGACAAACACATCCTCCACCGGGCTTTGGTCCTCGTCGGTCAAATTAAAAGAATTACTGCTAAACGCCACCCATGCCCCATCCGCCGACATCGCCGCCCGCCGCGAAATTCCGTTCCCCTGCTCCCCCGTTTCATTAATACTGACGCGGACGGTTTCAATAGGCATACCCTTATCCACCAAAACATCTGCATAGGTCGCCCTGTTCTCCCGAATGACAAAACAAATTGCTCCTACCAGAAGTGCCACTACCCCGATTTTGAGCCAGCCCATCACACACTCCTATCGTTAGGGAAAATAAGGCGGATACCACACCATAAAAATATCAGCGACCCCATTGGTATCTCCCACCAGATTGCTTGCTTCCGAGCGGAAGAAAACCGTATTCCCATCCCCCGCCACCCAGGGTTGTGTCGAGTCACCATTCGCCTGTTGCGTCTGGTGGTTCGTATCGGCAATGCTGATTCGTATGTAAGTTGGGGACGTACCCCGAACCAGATAAATATCATGCCAACCATTCGTGTCGCTTGTAATCGTCGGGGTATGTTCATCACCCCTCAAATCCTCTGCCATAAACGCAATCATCCGACCAGTATCCGAAAAACTAACATCATGAACATTCGACATTTCCCCCGCTCCCCCGATAACCCCATTGGTATAAAAGGAAAGATATTCCCACAGCCTGCGTTCCGGTTCCGTTTCATCCGTTATGGAACGAACTGCCGTGCCCCGACGTATACTACCACCATACGGACTATAGGTATTTCGTATGTAATAAAAGCCATATTTAGAACCATCCGGACTCAGCATTGGATGTACCCAAAAACGAAGATATTGTGGACTTGCCTCTGCCTGATATAACAACCGTTCCTGCCACGCAGGGGCATCCGCAGAATAAATTGAAGGAAACTCACAACAAAAAATATAAGTGCTACGCTGATACAACACCCGTTGCCCATCCGCACTCATAGAAACATTACTGGCAAAGACACTCCCCCGAATCGCCCATAGTTCACCCGTTTCCATATCCCGTACAAACACCCCGCCGCAACAATCCATCTCGGTTGCCATATTGCTGGCATCGGAAATAAACGCGATCCACCGCCCATCCGCCGATATTGCGGGGCTGTGGCTTCCGGCATTGGCGGGAGTTCCATTTACGCCCTGTGATACCAGCGTGGTCGTCCCCGTCCACAAATCATGGCGAAACACATCCGCATACCCGTTCGTATCATTCGGCACCAAATTATCAGCCTCCGACGTAAAGACAACATAGCGTCCCTGTGCCGCGATTCTCGCCCCCCGACTTGCACCATTACCACTCCCCCCCTCCATCGCCCTGCTCACCAACACATACTGCCCGGTCCAGCGATGCCACACCACAATATCACTGACCCCGTTACCATCATTAGCAACCAGATTATCTGCCTCCGTTTCTAAAGCCACCACCGCCCCATCATACGAAGCCGATGGGTAAGCCGAATCGCCATTCGCGCCCAATGTCACATTCAGAATCTGAAACTCACCATTGTTTGTAATCGCACGTTGCATGATCGGCAACGCCACCTCATGGGGATAAGGATTAACGCGGGGGGTTGGTGAAGGGGTAATGGTGGGTGGCACCGTTGGCGTAGCAGTGGGTAAGGGAGGCAAGATTTCGGCAGGCGCGCGTACAAAAATATCAATAAAACCAAGATGATCGTTCGGTGCCAGATTATCGGCTTCCGACTTGAAAACCACAACCTGCCCATCCCCCGAAATCACCGCCCCGTCTGCAAGCCGATTGGCGGGAATGCCACTGTTGCTCACCGAAATATAGTCTGTCACCCCCGCCACAAGGTCCCGCCGATAGATATCGCCCGCCGCGTTGTTATCGCCAGAAACCAGATTGTTGGCATAAGATAGGAAAGCCACATATCGCCCATCCGCCGAAATCACCGGATTGACAGCCCCCCCCGAAGCAAGTTCGCCATTTACGGTATACGAAACGCGCCCGGTCAGTCCCGTTGCCCGTTGATACGTAAATACTTCGGGCACGGTATACGCTTCATCAAGCAGATTCGTAGCAGAGGAATGATAGACAATCACCGACCCATCAGCGGAAATACGCGGATTCACGGCATAGTCATTCGCTTCCGCACCCACCACCCCCTGATTCACCCGGACCGCCACGGTGCCGGCGCGG
>CBKYSX010000837.1:0-2397 GCA_966690745.1 uncultured Ardenticatenales bacterium | reverse complement strand
GCTCAGCCCACGGACACTTTCGCGGCTTCCGGCAATATCCCGCCCCAGGGGGTGATGGGGATAGAGAATTTTCTGCGCCTCCATAAAGACAATATCGTCGGGCATATCCTGCGATTCGTTGATTTCTTCAACGATCACCTGTGCTTCCCGTTCGACATCGGTGGGCAAAAAGCGACTGTTTAACAGCATATCCGCCAACACGTCTGCCGCCATCGCAAAATCATGCTTTGCTACGCGCACATAGTAACTGGTGACTTCGCGCCCGGTGCTGGCATTGATCGAACCCCCTACTCCTTCAATCGCTAAGGCGATGTCACGCGGGGAAGGGCGGCGTTCGGTTCCCTTAAAAAGTAAATGTTCAATGAAGTGGCTTGCGCCTGCTTCTGCATCGGTTTCATAGCGGGAGCCGACACCCAAATATAAACCCATGCTCACCGAATAGGCTTGCGGCATGGGAACCGTAACCACTCTCAACCCGTTTTCTAACTGCGTCAATTCGTACATGTATTGTTGTGTGTTGCATGAAGTAAAGAGAATTAAGAGTAAAGAGCGAAGGAAATCTTCGCTCTTTACTCCACACTCTTTACTCTAAATGCACTATGAAATTCCGTTTATGTTGTTCGTCGCACGATGGCATCGGTCATTCTGGCAACCCGTGTCGTCACCATGACATCATGTACCCGCACGATGTCTGCGCCCCGGTCAATCCCAATGGCGGTAGTTGCCGCTGTCCCTTCCACCCGTTGATCGGGCGGAAGGTCAAGGGTATAGCCGATAAAACTTTTGCGGGAAGCCCCAAGGAGCAGAGGATAGCCCAACGCCCGAATTTCGTCTAGCCGATGGAGCAGTTCCAGATTCTGCGGAACGGTTTTGCCGAAGCCTACACCGGGGTCAAGGATGATATGGTGAGGTGGAATCCCTGCTGTTTCCGCCGCTATTACCCGTTCCTGCAATTCGGCGCGGATGTCGCCAATCAAATCGTCATATTGCACCCCGACATATCGCCCACCCAGCATTTCTTCTTGCGCCACATCTTTGGGGCGGCTCCTATTGTGCATCAAAATAATCGGGACGTTGCGTTCGGCGGCAAGCGGGAACATGTCTTCATCCATGCGCCCCGCCCAGACATCATTCAGCAAATGCGCCCCCGCATCCAATGCCGCCCGTGCCACGCTCGCTTTGTAGGTATCAATCGAAATAACCGTTTCCAGCTCGCTTGCAATCCGTTCAATCACCGGAACCACCCGCGCCAATTCTTCTTCTGCGCCAACGGGTTGGGAGCCGGGGCGGGTGCTTTCGCCTCCAATATCCAAAATATCGGCTCCCTCCGCCACAAATCGGTGCGCCTGTGCCACTGCCGCTTCAATCACATCCTGCGCGGCAATCAGACCATCCCCGCTAAAGGAATCGGGGGTGCAGTTGATAATTCCCATGATATAGGTGCGTTTGCCCCATTCAAAGAGGCGATTGCCGATGTGGAGCATCGTTATCAGATAGAGAGGTTTGGAGTAAAGTCTTTATGGTCTAAAAAATTCCTACTACCTCTTACTCTACTTCTAACCTCTACCTCCTATTGGAGTTCGGTCAACATTTGTTGGGCGCGGGTGCGAAGGTCGGGGTCGTCGCTGAGGGTGATGAATTGGTTGAGGGCTTCCCGCGCCGCCGCCGTTTCCCCTTTTTGGATATACAACGTCCCCAACCCGAAATAGGCAAGTGCCAGACGGGGATTTAATTCAAGGGCACGGTTGTAAAGCTCGATTCCTTTATCAAAATTGCCCGTTTGGGCGTAGGCACTGCCAAGATTGTAGAGAATATCGGCATCATCGGGTGCGGCGGCAGAGGCACGTTCGAAAATTTCGATGGCTTCTTCAATCCGCCCCTCTTGATAATAAAGGGTGCCTAAATCAAACAGCACTTCCACATTTTGCGGGTCCCGCGATGCCGCTTCTTGCAGGGTACTAATGGCAAGGTCTAGCTGGTTGTTCCGCAGATAGGCACGCCCCAGCGTTGCCAGCAACGCCGGATTTTGCGGATCGCTTTGCCGCGCCTGTTCCAATGCTTGAATCGCGGCGGGCATATCACCCCGGTCGTAGGCGGCTTGCCCGTCGCTAATCAGCTGTTGCGTTTCCGCCGATGGCGCGGCGGGTGCGCCGCCACATGCAGAAAGGGTAAGGGTAAGAAGCAATAGTAGAAATAGAGTTCGCATGAGAATGTTTGGTAGTAGTGCAATAAGGGGTGAGATAAGGCACGAAACCGAGTTTCTGCCGTTGAAAACTCGGTTTCTTTCTGAGTTTCAAGCGGTTTCACAATCCTTTTGCATCACTACCGGATTTTTTATTAGCATGAGCGCGGTTATGTCATGATTGTGCCACAAATCAAAAAAGAAACCGAGTTTTG
>CBKYSX010000836.1:0-2397 GCA_966690745.1 uncultured Ardenticatenales bacterium | reverse complement strand
GGAGGTGTAAATGACGTAGCCAAGATTGTTGGCAGTGACGGTGCTGGTCGGGGTGGTGGTTGGTGCAGTAGCGATGGCAGTACGGTCACGGTCTACGCAGACAATGGTTGCCCCGGTTGGCGGAAGTCGTTCCAATAGCTTTTCTTCTGTCAGGATAACCTGTACCTGTGCGTTTTCAACGATGTATGCCAGCCGTTCGGCGGGGTAGTTGGGGTCAAGCGGGGCATACGCGCCGCCCGATTTTAGAATTCCAAGCAGGGCAATCACCAGTTCCGCAGTGCGGGTCATACAAACCCCGACAAATTGCTCCGGTACAATCCCCAGCGATTGCAAATGGTGTGCCAGTTGATTCGCCCGTTCGTGTAACTCGCGGTAGGTCAGTCGCCGTTCGCCATCTATCAGTGCAATGGCGTTCGGTGTTCGCGCTACCTGCGCCTCGAACCATTGGTGCATACAGAGGGCACGGTCAAAATTAATCCCGTTGTCGTTCCAACCGCGCACTACCTGTTGCCATTCGGCGGGGGGCAACAGGGGTAATGTTGCAATCGGTTGGGCAGGGTTTGCCACAATTCCTGTTAAAAGCACCTGGAAATGGTCGCGCCACCGTTCAATCGTCGTACTGTCAAACAAATCGCGGTTGTATTCCAGTGTTCCGACCAGTTCTTGTCCCCGTTCTGCCAACATCAATGTTAAATCAAATTTGGCAATGCCACTTTCAATCGGCGTATTTTCAACGGTCAAGTCGCCCACGTTCAGAATGGTGCGGGGGGTATTTTGTAGAACGAACATCACCTGAAAGAGCGGGGAATGGCTCAGGTTCCGTTCCGGCTGTACTGCTTCCACTACCTGCTCAAAGGGCAAATCCTGATGGCTGTAGGCGGAAAGCGTGGTTTCGCGCACTTGTTGCAACAAATCCCGGAAGGTCGGGTTGCCCGCCAGATTGCTCCGTAGCACCAGCGTATTCACGAAAAAGCCAATGATGGTTTCTAATTCGGTACGGGTACGGTTGGCGATAGGCGATCCCACCACAACATCGTTTTGCCCACTGTAGCGGTAGAGTAAGACCTTAAACGCCGCCAGCAGGGTCATAAAGAGTGTGACTCCTTCGCGCTGGCTGATTTTTTTCAGCCTGCCGGTGATTTCTGCCGGAAGCGTAATATCCACATGTCCGCCCCGGAAAGTTTGCATGGGGGGGCGAGGGTGGTCGGCGGGCAATTCTAATAAGGGCGGAACCCCCGCAAGTTGCTTTTTCCAATACTCTACTTGTTGTTCCAGCACTTCGCCCTGCAACCAATTCCGTTGCCAGAGAGCGAAATCGCCGTATTGTAAAGGTAAATCCGGGAGTGGTGAGGTGTATCCTTCGCTGTATGCCTGATAAAGTGTGGCGAGTTCTGATACCAGAATGTTGGTAGACCAGCCATCGGTGATGATGTGATGGAGTGTCAGCAGGGCAAGATTTTCATCATCCGCGAGTCGGAGCAGACGAACGCGAAGTAAGGGTCCTTCGGCAAGATTAAAGGGAGCCTGTGCGGTGGCAAGGCTTTTTTCGGTAGCAATTACTTCCCGCTCGACGGGGGATAGCCCGCGCAAATCTTCGACCCCGATTGTTAGATTCAATGCAGGATGGATTGCCTGAATCGGTTTCCCCTCTGCACCAATGGGGAAATAGGTTCGCAAGGTTTCATGGCGGGCGATGACCGTATTCAACGCCCGTTCTAATGCCTCTACATCCAATTTACCTTTCAAGCGCAAGGTGGAGGGAATGTTGTAGAAAGGACTGTCCGGCTCTAATTGGTCTAAGAACCAGAGCCGCTCCTGCGCGAAGGACAAGGGTGTTTCGGTAGGGTTGGAACGAGGCGCGATGGGGTGAGTATCCGACGTTTCCGTTTTTACCAACCGTTGCGCCATTTCCGCGATGGTCGGGCTTTCAAACAGGGTTCGTAGCGGGAACTCTGTGTGCAGTGTGGTACGAATCCGCGAAGCCAATTGGGTCGCCAGCAGTGAGTGTCCCCCACTCTCAAAAAAATTATCTTCTACTCCTACCTGTGGAACACCTAACACCTGCGCCCAAATCTCCGCCAGTTGTGCCTCGGTGGGGGTGCGCGGGGCAATGTAGGGGCGTGAACGAACCTCTGCCCCCTCTACTTTCAGCCCTGCCAATGCCTTGCGATCCACCTTCCCGTTCGGCGTAAGTGGCATTTCCTCCACCCCCACAAAGGTAGTAGGAATCATGTATTCCGGTAGGCGGGATTGTAGGAAGCGGCGTACATCGGGAATGAAGAATTGAGTATTGAGTATTGGATATTGGGAATCCTTGCCGATGTCGTTTTCCCCCTCCTGGGAGGGGGTTAGGGGGTGGGTTTCCGTTTCCCCGGTTCCTCGCTCTAAAGGGACGGG
>CBKYSX010000835.1:0-2400 GCA_966690745.1 uncultured Ardenticatenales bacterium | reverse complement strand
CCGTGGAAAACTCGGTTTCTTTCTTCCTTCTTTGTACACTCGTTTCTCCTTTAAAGGGGTGACTTCTAAAGAAAAAAGTTTGAAGAGCGAAACATGGAAAATCTACACCTCAATAAAGGCAACCGTTCAATGGTAAACACCCCCGCACAGGTGAAAGGTCGTCCGGAAATGTGGCTGGTAGCGGCACTGCTCCTTTTAAGCCTTCCGCCGCTCCTCAGTGGTGCATTTCGTCTGGCGGAATTGACGGGTATCACAGACATCATGCCTCCGCGCGTACGATTCCACACGGCACCCCTTCCCGTTGTCCTGCATATAATCAGTGCCGCCATCTACGCCATAGGGGGCGCATTTCAATTTATCACCGGTCGCCGCCGCCAATGGTTTTGGTGGCATCGTATTGTAGGGCGGTGGTTGGCAATATGTGGGGTGGGGGTGGGATTATCGGCACTGTGGATGACGCTTTTCTATCCCGGCGCGAATGGCTCTAGCGGACTACTTTTCGGGTTACGGTTGCTGTTCGGCACAGCAATGCTTCTCTCCCTTATGCTTGGGGTTGCCGCCATCCGGCGCAGGGAGATACGCCGCCACCGGAACTGGATGACCCGTGCCTATGCCATCGGGCTGGGGGCGAGTACCCAGATGCTAACGCTCATGGTGGGCGAACTGATCGCCGGACCGCTGGGGGAACATACCCATGCGCTGTTGATGGGCGCGGGGTGGGGGATAAACCTTATCGTTGCCGAATGGACAATCCGCAAACAGCCTTCTCTAGTCTCTTAATAGCGTAACCCCTATGTTGGCACAACCAGATGTGCCCGACGGTCCGCCAACCCTACCCGCGCAACCGCCCCCGAATTAAAGGTGACATAATCCGCCTCAATCCCATCGCTGAAAATCACCCCGTAATCCGGCATTTGGGACGTAATCACCATCTCTTCGCCCCGCCCCAACTGCCCGAAAACAATGTTTGCCTGACTGGTGCGGCTGATAAAGGGTTCGCGCACCGTATACCACAACTTTTCCGATTGCCACCCCAGCGCAATATCATCAAGGTCGGGAGGCGCATCGTTCCCGCCATAAAAATATTGGGCAATATGCCATGCCCCGGTCGTAATCGAACGGAGCCATCCGCTACAGCCCACCCCCGTCGAAACGATAATCCCACTGGAACTATGCGCCTCTTGCCGCCCCCCGATTTGTAAAAGATACCGCGCCGAGCCATGCGAACGGGGACCAATAAACAAATCATTCACCCCGTACAGCACCTGACCATCGTTCAATGTCGCCTGTACCATACTCAACCGCTCCACCGCGTAGTCCCCCGCCAATACCTTATCTAACTGTTCCCGGTAATTGTCGGCGCGGAAGGGGGTCAAAATCCCGTCAAAGCGGGCGGGGTCGGGATTCACCGCCAGAATCGGCTGGGTGGTCAGATATTTTGCCACATTCACCACCAGCCCATCCTGCCCCAGTGTCACCACCAAATCCCGTTCCCCGAATTGATAGGTGGGCAACAGGTCACGGTCAATCCATTGCACCTTCACCCCGGAGGGTTCGCGCCGTTGCACCTTTGCCCGCACCGTCTGATACTGCTGGTCGGCAAGGTCATACTCCTTGAACGAAATATTGTTGTGTTCAAGGTAAAACTGCGCCTGAGCGCGGCTGTTCATTTTCTGAACCAACCCCTCCAACGGCGTTTTGCGCGTCACATAAACGATCTTTTCAATCGTCGGGGCACCTTTACCCGTGCGGGAAGAGGAGGCAGACTTGCGAAATAGGTTCATAAGGTATCTTTGCAAGGGGCGTAATTGTGTTCAGGATTGAAGATGGAAAACACCTTCCCCCTCTTGGGAGGGGGCTAGGGGGTGGGTTGTCGTTTTTGCTTTCCGTATATTGTGAATCCACGTATCACGACATGGTATCTACAGAAAACCTAGAGCCTTTGCCTAACGTCATGCACCACGTATCACGCACCACGCACCTAGTTATCCTTCCGCAACAACTGTTCCAAAATCTCACTCGTAATCGTCAGGTTGCCAATCTTATCGGCATTGGCGGCGAAATCACGCATCGCCAGTGCCAGCAATCGTTGCGGGGGCAGATTGTCATAGGGTGCAAGTTTCAACCGCACCACCTCCGCCTCAATTTCCGCTTCCTGACGCGCATTCGTCCCTTGTAATGCCACCAACTCCTGTCGCCGTTGCTCCAATTCGATATTGGTAGAGAGCTCGTTTTGTTTAATTTTACGTTCCTGCGCCACCGCCTCGGCGCGGCGGGAATAAATCGCTTCATCGGCGCGGCGTTGTAAAGCCTCCCGTTGCTCCGCCTCCAATGCCTTGGCAACCTCTGGGGCAGGGCGAATCGTCGTGAAAAAGAGGCTCAAACAGGCAACCCCCAACT
>CBKYSX010000834.1:0-2401 GCA_966690745.1 uncultured Ardenticatenales bacterium | reverse complement strand
CGGGTAGTTGTTGATGCCTTCGCTGATGGAAACCACCGAACCGAGTTCGGCATCGGTCAGAGTGGCAAGTTGTTCCGCATTGGCGCGGGCGTTTGCGACGGCTTGTTCGCGTGCTTGTTCCACCAACGCCGAGGGGTCACTGAATCCGAAAGAAATCCCTGATACTTGATTGCCACCCGCTTCAACGGCGGCATCCAGAATCGTGCCTAAATTGTCGAGGTTGCGGACAGTGACATGAACAGAGTTGCTGACCACATATCCGTTAATCCGTAGTTCGCCGTTGGTGCTATCGGCATAGCGGGGATAAATCGAGAAATCACGGGTTTGCAGGTCCCGCGCAACGACCCCGGCACCGCGCAACGTGGCAAGCAGAGCGGTCATTTGGTCATTGTTTGCGGTCAATGCCTCGTCAGAGGTATCCCCTTCGGTTTGCACCCCGATGTAAATGGTTGCCTGGTCCGGTGTTCCGGTGACAACCCCTTCCGCCGTAACCGAGACGGTACGGGTAATCGGAGTGGTGGGGGTTTCAGTCGTGCCCTGTGCGGCAACCGGCTTATACCCTTGCGCGAAGAAGGCGGCAACCCCCAAAATCGTGACGACTATCGCTACAGCAATCATTTTGGTACGCATTTTTACTACTTCCTTCAAGAGATAATTGGCGTTTTGCCACTACCCCTTTGTGTAAATGGTGATTAAACTAATGCCACAGTGGATGTGACCTTACCCATAGAACGACAGAGGATGGAAGAAAGTTCCCGACACAAAACACGAAAGGATAACCCCTATGGACCGCGAACACTTAGCCCGCTTGCTGGACGCTGTAAGCAACAAAGACGAAGATGCCCGCCGCGAATTGTTGGCATATATCGAACGTCAGCCCGCCGGGATACAGGCATTGGCGTATGAGGCATTGAACGAAGGGGGTGAGGACACCTACGACCAGTTGATGCTTACGCTTGCTGATGACCCTGCCCTGTATATACGCCCATCTCAACGTCCTCCTTTAATTCCCGCAAAAACAGGGGATGGAGCGGAATTGCCTGCACCGCCCCTTCATCCGCGCCGCGCCAACATCCCCGCTATGTTGATTACGACCCTCCGCACGGGCGAGCGGAATGCACGGGTCAGCGCCGCCCGCGCTATCGCAGAATACGGGGCAGATGCAACCGCCTATCTGTTGGAAGCCTTAAAATCGGGGGATCGGCAGGTGATGGGCGCGGCGGCGGATGGTTTACAAGCCATTGGGGGTGCGGCAGTAAGTGCGGTTCTGCCCCTCACCGGCGATAACGACGAACAGTTGCAATGGCACGCCTACAAAGTGCTGAGTACGACCGCCGATGGCTCTACGGTTCCTGCACTGATTGCGGGGTTGGAATCCCGCAATAGCGGAATTCGCTGGTTGGCGGCGGAAGGATTGGTGAAGGTAGGTCGCCCTGCCTTGCGTCCGCTTCTACAACGGATGACCGGGGAAAAACTGTCGGTTTGGGTGCGGAATGGCGTGGTTCATGCCCTAAACAAAATTCGCTGGGCAGATGAAGGGGAGCGGGTCTACTACACCAAACTCGCCAACGAAATTAAACTCGCCCCCACCGAAACGCTCTCCCACATTGCCCGCCGCGAACTCGAACACCTTTCGTAACGGCAGAACGCAGAAACAAAAACGAAAATTCACGACAGAGAACACAAAGGACACAAAGAACGGCAACGGCGATATATTGTCGTTCTTTGTGGCATCTGTTGCCTTTTCTGCTTTCTGCGTCCCGTTCCGATTGCCCTCATTTCCAAGTCGTTCTATACTGCGACTTCGGTTCGGCTCACGAAATATAAAATTATAATCCCGCTGTATTTTTCAATCAACCTCTTTTGGAGAACATCATGGCGCATGCCCCCCGCTTTGCGGTGTCGCCACGTCTCTGCCTCTTTGCACTCCTGGCGATCCTCCTGTCCGCGTGTGGCTTTCAAGAAACGGTTGTAACTGCCATAGAGCCTGTCGTCAACAGTACCGTTGCTCCTGCGCCTATCACACTACGGCTCTGGCATACGGTGTCGCCCCAACAGGCGGAAACCTTGCAAGCGATTGCCAATTCATGGAGCCGCCAACAAAGCCAACCGGTGGTGATTGAATTAGAAAGTCAAGCAGGGGCAGAGTCCCTCCATCAGGCGTTGCTGGCGGGGATTCAGACCCAACATACCCCCGACCTTGCCTTCGTGCGCCCCGCCGATTTGCCCTTCTATGCGGAAGCCGATGCGCTTGTTCTGCTTAAAAAGTATTGGGAATCCTTAGACCCGGAAACGCAAGAGGATTATTTCGAACCCTTTCTCACCTCCACACAATGCGAAGTCAACGATAGCGTGGGGTTGTGGGCAATGCCTACGCATCGCTATCAAACGGCACTCTTTG
>CBKYSX010000833.1:0-2403 GCA_966690745.1 uncultured Ardenticatenales bacterium | reverse complement strand
GGCGATGGTTGCAGGGAGAGGGTGTGGCAAGGGGGCATCTAATCGGCGGCTGTTTTGAAATCCTTGATTTTTTGCGCGGTACCGAATGGTGGTTGCCGTTGGACGAGTGGCAAGAGGCGATTTTATTTTTGGAAACCAGCGAAGATATGCCCCCGCCGACTCAGGTGGGTTATTTTTTACGAACATTGGGCGTGATGGGCGTATTGGAACAACTATCAGCGTTACTTTTTGCCCGTCCCGGCGGTGCAACCCTGCCGCTTGAACAACATACCGCTTATGACCATGAAATTCTGCGTATCGTGCGGGACGAATTTGGTCTAAGCGAGTTGCCAATTGTGACGGGGATGGATTTTGGACACACCGATCCGATGTTTGTCATGCCCTACGGGGTTGCCGCCGAGGTAGATTGCGAACAACAAGAATTTCGGATTGTGGAAAGTGCCGTTTCCTAGAGAAATGGAAGTAACAACGGGCGACCACAAGGGTACGCCCCTACAGCGTTACGCGCTTTAATTTTTGACCTTCATAAGTGACCGTGCTATAGACCTGTTATTTGCCGGGTACTGCCTAACTTCAAAAATCTTCGCAGAAAACGGGTCTATAGCCCCGCCTCTTTAGAGCGGGGAAAGAGTTGCCCCACACTAGTAGCCTCCTTCAGGCAAAAAATATTTTGGAGCTTCCCCCTCTTGGGAGGGGGCTAGGGGGTGGGTTCCGTTCTCCCTTACTTGCTTGATTTTTCCAAATCCTCTCCCTAGAGGATAATTCCCCTATATCCCGTTTTTATCCCCCTGCGTACCCAATTTATTCCCGTTCATCCATCTATAAAAAACCAGCTGTCATCAACCAACCTTGGAGGTACTATGACTGTCCGTAGGGTGTTGACCATGAGTGGGCTGTTGTTCAGTAGCCTTTCGCTGATGGCGTTTCAAGGGGAGCAACCTACCCCCACGACGAATGACATGATTCCTGCGTTGATTTGGATTTTGTTGCTGGGGGTCGCTGTTGGTTTACTGTTCCTTGCATGGGGGCAACGGGATGTAGATGCCTTCGCGGTAGAACATCATGATGACCACGCCCACGACGGGCACGGGCATGCACATGATGCCGATGACCACGTAAGCCATGCTCATACGGATGAAGTCGTCATGGCGACCCCCGTAATGCCAGTAGACACAGGCGGCGATGTTCACGCCGCCGTCATGCCCATAGAAACCGTTCCGTTAGAGCCGATAGAAGTCGAACCGATGATGGCAGATGCTCCCATCGCCGATGGTGGCGCAATGATGTTCGATGAGCCGACGGCAGAGGTAGAGTTGCCTGCGGCGGAGATTTCCGATATAGCGGTTGCGGATGTGGATACAGGCATAGAAGCCGACACGTTTGATGCACCCGATTTACCTCCGGTGGAAATCCCTGAAATCGCCGAACCGGATGTGGATATACCCTCAGATGCAGATGTAGCCGTAGAACCTGTATCCCTTGATACGCCACCCCTCCCCTCTGTCGAAGTTGCCGATATGGAGGCAGAGGCGCCCGTTATCACCCCGATGAGCGCGACCTTCCCGGATGCAGGGGATGACACCACGGATTCAGCTATGGATTCCGCCGACCTTCCTTCTCTATCGGAATCCGAGCCACAGGTAGATGTGCCCGATGTCGAAGCAGATACATCTACCTCTGCTATTGGAATGCGGGAGCGTCCGCGCACCTTCCCCAAAGTGGATATTCCCGATACTTTGCCCGCCGCCGAAGGCTCCGTGCGGGACACGATGGAATTTCGCATGGGGGAAGACAACCCCGGCGAAGTGGTGCAACGCCCTTACACCGGCGAAACGTACGAACCCACACCCATGAGTGGGAGCGGTATGGATACCGAACCGGTGGCAACGCCTGATCTGGATGTGCCGGATTTGGGAATGCCCGCACTGGATGCCGCCAGTAGTGAGTTTAACGAGCCGGATACGGAAGCGGTGGCTTCGATTGCGAATGTTAGTCTTGAGGCAGGACTGTATGAAGATGAAAGTGCCTCCGAAACAACAGACACTGATAGCACACCGGGCTGGTTCATCGGTACGGCAGACGCACCTTCTACCCCCGCCACGGTAGCGGCTTCCGCCCCTGAATGGGAAGCCACCACCCTTGAACCCCCGAACCCCGCAGAAGGAGCAAAATCCCTACCTGTCATTAACCTTCCATCCTACGACAGCGACCTGTCGGATGCACCCAAGTGGTTGGTTACGGGCGAGGACGATGACGGCAACGACGACCTTCAGATTATTGAGGGCATCGGACCGAAAATTGCTTCAATTCTAAATACATCGGGCATTCGCTCCTTCCGCCGTCTGGCGGGAACCAGCGTGGACAACCTGCGCGAGATTTTGGACAAAGCAGGGATTAGCCATA
>CBKYSX010000832.1:0-2410 GCA_966690745.1 uncultured Ardenticatenales bacterium | reverse complement strand
AAACTGTTGACTTTTATGATATGTTTTCTTATACTGGGGTTTAAGATAGGGGTTTATTAAATTGAGAAAGATTGTATCTGTGTGATACACCTCATCATATTACATGTCCTCTATCAGCCTCTCCGGCGCGATTTGTACCGATGTAAGGGTTCGTGCCTCTTCCATTGGTTCTGCGCTCTTCGTTAGTACCCACATTTACGTACCCATGTCCCTGTTGTTCCACTAGGAGGTTTGCCCATGGCGGACAACCAAAAGATCGTGGACTCCGATATGGTTCCCACGGAGTGGCGAGTGCTTTTCAGTAATGAAGAGTGGCTCATGCACCGCATCGTGGTGTACTCCACTTACGGGTTCCTTGTCATTGCGCTGATCGCACACACCCTTGTCTACATGGCAAGACCGTGGTTGCCGAACATCGCGAATTAGGAGATTAAACACCATGCGACCAGACCGACCCATTGAATTCCGCACTGTGTTGATTCTCTACATCCTGCTCGGCATCATCGTAGCGTTGACAATTCACTTTATTGTGTTGAGTTCGCCTGCGTACAACTGGCTGACAGGTTGATGCCGAACGGGGAGTGACGTAGTGCACGACTGCGTTGCTCCCCTAGCCCTGTTGCATTTCGCTCTGGACGGACGACCTTCAGATAAGATGACATTATAAAGTGATACAAGGGTGTAGAACCAGCCGAACACTGCATCCTACCTGCTGAGAAGGGAGAGGGGTCATGGCGGCGGAGCAAAATCCAAGCGCGATGACAGCGACAGTTGGTAGTGCCGAAGTGTTACCGCTGTCTGTCATTGAAGAATTTTACAAGCGGAAGGGCAACACCCTGATAAGCAGTGCATTTATGGGGTGGGATCCGTTCGACTTTTGGGTCGGGCGGTTCTATGTTGGCTTTTTTGGCTTTATTTCCCTCATGGGTGCCATTATCGGCACGCTCCTATACCTTTACGCAGGTATGGTAATTCCCGGCAACTACAACATTATCACTGCTACGATTGAAGCCCCGCTGTTAGAGGCGGGATTGCGATTTGTAGGACCCGGCGAACAAGGTTTTTACTGGCAATGGATTGTGGTTTTTGCCACGATTGCCTTTATTGGTTGGCTCTTACGTGAAGTGGATATTTGTCGCAAGCTCAACATGACATATGAAGTGCCATTGGTCTACGGGGCAGTGGTTTCCTCATGGATAACGCTTCAATTTTTGCGCCCGATTGCGATGGGGGCGTGGGGACATGGCTTCACACTCGGTATCACCGCCCACCTCAATTGGGTTTCCAATATCGGCTATCAATATTGGAACTTCTTTTACAACCCCTTCCATATGTTGGGGATTTTCGGGTTGTTTGGAAGTACGATGTTGCTGGTGATGCACGGCTCCGCGATTCGGAGCGTGATGAACAGTGACGCAACAGTACGGCATATTGATGCCTTCTGGCGCGGTATTGTGGGGTATAGCATTGGTGAAATCGGGATTCACCGCGTTGCTTTCTGGGCGGCGGCATTTGCTGTGTTAGTTTCCAATGTCTGTATCTGGCTATCCGGTACGCTGGTACAAAGTTGGAGCGGTTTCTGGAGTTTTTGGGATCGTATTCCGATTTGGAGTTTGCCTACAGCGGCAGGGGCAGTCGGGGTGGTTGCCTCGGCGGTGGTCGTTCGTCGTCGCCGTCGTCCCACGATTAGCGATGAAGAATTGGAAGAAATTGAACGGGGCGGTGGCGGCGCATTGGGCGGGAATATCGGCAAGCCGGTCTTTAACGACTGGATGCAGAGAGTGCTGGGAGCGGGGCAGATTGGTCCCTTCAATCTTGGCATTTACGGTGCGATTTCCGTTGCCGCTTTCTCCATGACCGTTTTTATTATTCTTAGTGAGTATCTACGGCAAGTAGGATATAACCCGATTCTTTTCTTGCGCGAATTCCCGACCCTTGGGGTGGTTCCCCCGCCTGCTCAATATGGATTAGGTCCGGCAGGTGTGCCCTGGTACGAAGGGGGAGCATGGTTGGCGGCAACCTTCTTCCTAACCATTAGCATTGGCTCGTGGTGGTTGCGTGTTATGACCCGTGCCCGCCAATCCGGGGTTGGCTGGGATTTAGCGAAAGCTTTCACTGCCGCAATTTTCCTCTACGCCGTCATTTATATTGTGCGCCCCATGATTCTTGGATCGTGGACGGAAGCACCGGGACACGGCTTAAAGGTTCACCTGGATTGGGTGAACTACATCAATCTCCGCTACGGAAATTTCTATTATAACCCCTTCCACATGCTCTCCATCTTCTTCCTGCTGGGTAGTACCATGTTATTGGGAATGCACGGTGCGACTATTGTTGCGACAGCCCCCTATGGTGCAGAAGATGAAATTAAAGAAATGCGGGTGGAGGGTTCCGGTACGCACCGCGCCCA
>CBKYSX010000831.1:0-2421 GCA_966690745.1 uncultured Ardenticatenales bacterium | reverse complement strand
CGTGTCAAGTCCCATTCAAATAACCCTCTATATACTTTTGGGACTTCGTACCAATTTCCATTACACAGAATGTAGACAATCGTTGTTTGCTGTCCGCGCCAATCCATTGCACAGGCATGGCGTAATTGCGGTCCGTTCCAACTTTGTTCGGGAAGGAGCGTTCCATACACACCCCAACTCCCAAAAGTGGACAAACAGGCATCACCGGGATGTTCCCCGCAATCGTAACTTCCGTGAAGCACAGTGGTTTGGTCTGGGGATAATATCGCAAAAATTTCGCCCTGCACTTCACTGGTTGTAACCACACTTCCATCTTCAGTATTCCGTGTTTCAATCTCACCAAACGATGGGTCTTGCCCGAAAGGAACGGTGTAAAAAGCCGTTTCATCTGCATTCAACCCGACCAACAAAAAAGTGCGTTGAATCGTTGTAATGTAAGTGGGTGAAGGGTCAGTAGGATGATACATCCATACTTCGCCGCTCATCCCCAAAGGAGCCTGGGCATCTTCGATACTGCGTGAAAATAGCAATGTTCCGGTGTGTGATGCCCGTATGACACCTCCTTCTATGTCATTCTCAAATGTATGAATAGTTGCCACCTCGCCGCTTTTCAAATCAGCACGCCGTAACGTGGTTGCATCTAGCCAATAAAGTAAATTCCCAACTTTAATCCATCTTGTGTTAGAAAAATCAAAGCCGTGTCCAATCGGTATGGATTCTCCTGCGTGTGTCCGAAATATCTCGCCGTCATAGGCATAGTAGAGGGCGGGAACCTCTACTGATTCAACAGGTACAGGCGTTGCGGTTGGAGATACAGGGGAAATCGTCGGACGGGGAGTCCATGTAGGAGCATTCAGCGGTTGCGCTATGGCTACAGGGGTTGTGGTTGGTGAAGCAACCACAGTAATCGGTGCTGCTGTTTGACTTTGACATCCCATACATAGAAGTAAAAGGCAAAATGCCATAATCCCTTTAATCATCTAATCACTCCTTTGTTTCAAACAATTTCTACAGCAGGGATACCTGTGTACACGCAACCCCCCGGTTATGGGCAATTCGCACCTCCCATTCCCCATTGCCATGCTGTTCACGGGTTGGCAGGCGTTCGCGGACAACAAAGCGACCCTGCTCATCCACCCTTGCAAGGGGACGATTTTCAATCGAAAACACGTTGCCCATTCGATCCTTCGTCTGATACCAAAACCAAACACGCTCCCCCGGTTCAAAACCCTCTAAGGTCAACAGAATTTCTCGTTCGTCCAAAATTTCAATGGTCACCACCATGCCATCTTCTAAAGGAGAACATTCCAATACAGGGGATGGCACAGGCAGACGGGCTTCGCGTATCACCACAGGAGCAGGAGATGGATTATGGGGAATGGCTGAACAGCCAACAACAACACCCCACGCCCCCATAATCAGAGTTATCACGCTCCTTCGCCCCATCGTTGACCTTGTTGAAAATTTAGGAAGTAGATTTTTCTGTTAGGAAGGGGTAGAGTCGGATGATTCCTCTTGCTCTGCCTGTTGTCCGTATCGCCGCATCAATGGGGTCACGGATATGCCATGCACAATCACCGAAGCCGTGATAATCGGAAAAACGAGTGAGACCATTTGGCTTGCATCGCTTTCGGATAAGCCATGCACAATTGCATACATGAGGTAATAGACCGAGCCAATCCCGCGCACCCCGAACCAAGACATTAAAACCCGTTGCATAGAAGAAACCCCGGTTCCCCAAACCCCTACAAAAACAGCGATAGGACGAATCACGAGAAAAAGCAACGGCGCAAACCACAGCACCCGCCAATCCCAATACTGCGCCGATAACATTCCTCCGAGAAGGACGACCACCCCCAACGTACCGATGCGCTCCATCTGCTCGCTAAAGCCCAGCACTGCCTGCGTCATGTACGCCGGGACATCCTCCGGTTTAGGCGGAATTTCATCTTCCTCCCCTTCCTTTGCCGCCCCTTTCACGCTTTCAGGCACGGCAATCCCTTCGGAGCGGCGTTCGATGCGGCGCAGTGCCAATCCTGCCGCAAAAACTGCTAAAAAGCCATAGGTAGAGAGCAACATTGCCGTACCATACGCCAGCGCAATCAACCCCAACGCCAGAAAATCATCCAACCCTGCCGTTTCCTGTCGGCGTTTACGCAAATACAAAACCAACATTCCGATAAGTGTTCCCCAAAGCCAGCCACTGCCAAATCCGCCGCTAATTGCCCATAACACATCTACGGTCAGCCAGCGCAGACCCATATCCCCCAATTCGTGTAAGCCCAGCAATCCCAGCCCTAACATCACAAACGGGAATGCCGTACCATCATTCATCCCCGCCTCTCCGGTCAGGCTAAAGCGCAATTGGTCTTGATCCAACGGATTTTTGACCTGTACATCGGATGCCAACACCGGGTCAGT
>CBKYSX010000830.1:0-2431 GCA_966690745.1 uncultured Ardenticatenales bacterium | reverse complement strand
CCTGCCCGGCACCCTCAATCAAACCTATGACGCAAGCGGTTCGCAAACCGACTCCAGTTCGACGGTAACGCTGACCACTGCCGCCCCGACCAACCTTAACCAGGATTTTGGCTATCAGGGTACAGGGACGATTGGCGATCTGGTCTGGCGGGATACCAATGCCGACGGGGATAATGATGGACCCAATGGACCGGATGGACTTCCCGGCACGGATGATGACGAACCCGGTTTTGTCGGCGTAACCTTAACCCTCTGGCATGACCGCAACGGCAACGGACGGATTGATGCCGGGGATGTCCCCGTAGGCACCCAAACGACCACCACCGGCGGCGCATACCTGTTTAGCGGCTTATCGGTGGATGATGGCGGCGGTAACGCCCAATATATCGTAGATGTCACCGATACTGCCGGAGTATTGGCAGGCTACTGGCACAGCCTCGGTACGGCGGGCACGAACAATCACAGCCAAATAGACCCCTATGTCGCCGTGATTTCAACAGCATCGCCCAACAACCTGACCGCCGATTTTGGCTACTACGTGCGCGGCGCGGCAGTGGGGAACCGGGTTTGGTCCGACGACAACAGCAATGGGGTGCAAGATACAGGGGAAGTCGGTATCTCCGGGGTGCGTGTTACTTTGACCATCACCTACCCCGGTGGTGTGATCACCACGCTCAATACCTTGACCAACAACGATGGCTACTACTCCTTCAGCAATCTGTTGCTGGATGAAGACCACAATGGCGATGGCACAGGAGCCGAACCCACCTTCGTGATTAGTGTAGACACGGCACAACCTAACCTGACAGGCTACACCGTAACGCTGATTGACGCGGGCGGCAACGATTTCCGCGACAGCGACAATCCGGCGGGTGTCACTGCCCAAGCCACCGAAGGTTTGACCTCGATTCCTACCAGCCCCACCGACCCGGCAACGGAACCGGTCCGTGCCTCCTACGATTTCGGGTTCGTGAGCGCGTTGGATTACGGCGACTTGCCGATGGGTTACAGCAACATTCGCCTGACGAACAACGGCGCACGTCATGTTATAGGCGCGATTCGTCTCGGTACGTTGGTGGATGCCGATGGCGATGGTGCCCCGACCATTGCCGCCAATGGCGACGACACGCTGGATACCAACGACGACGAAGATGGGGTTGTCAAAACACCCGGCTCTATCTGGACGGCGGGTGGTAATGGCTATCTGAACGTTACCGTATCGGGCGGTACGGGTTGTGTCGCGGCGTGGATAGATTGGAACCGCGACAGCGATTTTGCCGATGCAGGCGAGCGGATTTTCGTAGACCAAAGCCTTACCAACACCACCCAGACCATTGTCTTCCCGATTCCGGCGGGTGTCACCTTTAACCCCGGTCAGCTCTTAAACCTGCGGGTACGCCTCTATAGCACCTGTACGGGTGGTACGGCGGCTCCCACCGGGCTGGCAAGCGGCACGGGTGAGGTTGAAGACCATCAACTGGACGCGCCTGCATTGGGCGTAGTCATGGAATCCTTCGAAGCCCAATGCCGCGAAACGGATATGTTGCTTCAATGGGAAACCGCCAGCGAAACCGACATCCTCGGCTTCAACCTGTGGCGCGGAACCGGTGATGGTACACCCGACACCCAGGTCAACGGCACCCTGATTCCAACCCAATCGCCCGGTGGTGGACAAGGGGCACTCTACGAATTCGTGGATGTGACCGTAACGGAAGGGAATACCTACTTCTACTGGCTGGATGCGGTGGAAACGTCAGGAAGCACCACCCGTTTCGGTCCGGTCAGCAGTGCGTTCCCCTGTGTGCCTACCGCCGTAACCGTAGCCGCTATGAACGTTACCGCCCCCGCTTCGTTCGGCGGGCTGGCACTCGCCGCGCTCGGTATCCTGATGGCAGGTGTATTGGGTGGGCTAACAGTTCGTCGCAAATAAACCCAATGGTATTCTAAAAGGCGGCGGGAAAATTCCCGCCGCCTTTTATTTTTATAGGTTTATTGCACAAAGAAAGTCAATCTTGTCCCCCCCACTCTAAAATCAACGAACGCGCAGATAGATGAAATAACGCCCCCTCTTGGAGGGGGGAAGGGGGGTGGGTCGTCGTTTCCCCTTCGCACCCCGTTGTTACAATGGGCATCATCACGGGGTTTATGGTAGGGAAGAAAATAATATCGTGACGCACCGGGTCCCCGCTCTAAAGAGGCGGGGCTAGAGACCCGTAGCTTGCGAAACTCCGCAGATGACGGGCCTATAGTGTGCAACGCACATGCGCGTAGCGAGGTCACTTTATTGCCGTGAATGCCACGCGCAACCGTTACAGTATTTAATTCTTAACCTCCATCAACCCCGTGCCAGCAGAACGAAACCTCTTCGAGGTTCAACCCTTCGGGGTTTTGTTTTCTTAGCACGGTACTTTAGTGCCGTGCTACAAATTTC
>CBKYSX010000829.1:0-2435 GCA_966690745.1 uncultured Ardenticatenales bacterium | reverse complement strand
ACCCGGCGTTCCTTGAGGCGGGCTTTCTTCCCGGTCAAAGCACGTAGGTAGTACAACTTCGCACGGCGGACTTTCGCCTTGCGGACAATCTCGAATTTTTCGATACGGGGGGTATAGAGGGGGAAAACCCGCTCTACACCGATGCCTTGCGACATCCGGCGCACGGTGACACTGCGGTTGTTGTTTTTGCCGTTCAGTGCCAATACCACGCCTTCAAAGACCTGTACCCGTTCACGCTTGCCTTCCACGATTTTGACGTGAACACGCACCGTATCGCCGGGTTCGAGGTTGGGAAGATTTTCGCCAAATTTAGCGACTTGTTCCGCCTCTAATGCTTGGACAAGATTTAACGTTGCCATCTTAAAATTGCTCCTGATTGAGAATCGGAGCTATGTTGCCAGCGGAAGGGTGCGCCCAAAAGCATCCTGCCCTTCATGGGAACATAACCGGGTTAAGACATGAAAAACGCCCAAAAGGGCGTTTACAGAGTCCTGTTTCATGATTGATAGCAGTATAACACTGAATACTGGCAAAACCAAATTTTGAGAGCGGAGAAAGGAAGGGGTATCCTTCTCAAATTATTTCTCTCCGCTCTCCTCGCGCTCTCGCCGTTCTAACCATGCCCGTTCCTTCTCCGTCAAGGGCGCACGTTCCAGCAAATCGGGGCGGCGGGCAAGAGTTCGTAGGATTGCCTGTTGCCGCCGCCATTCATCAATTTTGGCGTGATTGCCGCTAACCAGAACATCGGCAATGCCCCACCCCCGAAAATCGGCGGGGCGGGTGTAATGGGGATATTCCAGCAAGCCCATCGAATGGGAATCGTCGGCGGCTCCTGTCGGGTCGCCCAACGCACCCGGAATCAAACGTGTCACCGCATCCACAATCACCATCGCCGCCAATTCGCCCCCGCTAATCACAAAATCCCCTATCGAAATTTCATCCGTTACCAGATATTGGCGCACCCGTTCGTCTACCCCTTCGTACCGTCCGCAAATCAGGGCGAGATGCTCATAACTCGCCAACTCCTCGGCTACTTTCTGCGTAAAGGGGCGACCCTGCGGGGTCATTAAGATAATCGGACAGGGCGGCGCAATCAGGGGGTTTTCGGGGGTAATCGGCTCTAAACCCAGCACCCGTTCCACCGACAAAAAGATGGGAGGAGCCTTCATCACCATACCGCCACCCCCGCCATAGGGGTTGTCATCGGTCATGTGATGTTTATCCGGCGCATCATCGCGGATATTGTGTAAAGCCACTTCGATTAAATGGTTCTCGATTGCCCGTTTAATAATGCTCTCGCCAAACGGACTCTCAAACATCTGGGGAAACAACGTAAAAATATCGAAATGAATCATAAATTATGCCAATGGCGTTTCGTCCTCTTCGTTTTCCTCGCTCGGCTCCTGCCACCCATCATCGGATGTGGAAGCCGCGAGCTCCTTCAGCCAATCGTCGTCCTCATCTGCCTGCGGCGTAGCATTGGACAGAATCAATTCGTCATCGTCGGCGGTGGTATCCCCGGTAACTTCACTGCCGTTTTCGAGGGAAGGCGGCGCATCATCCACCGATTCAGGAATCGTAATCGCGGGCATCCGTCCCGTCATGGCGGTAAGTTTGCCCGTCAACAAGGTTTCGTCGGCTTCTTCCGGGGTTGCACCATTCACCGGGACGAAGGAGGGTAGCACCACCCCTGCCTCAATCAATGCACCCCGTTGTTCGCTGTTGTATTCATGCACCATCTGGTCCATCGCCAGGGGCATTTGACACGCCAGCGCGGTATCGCGAAGCCGTTTGGGGTCAATCGCCACCAACCGTCCCCCATTCCGCGCCTGTTCCAGCAGGGCAGTGCGGCGCGGCGATTGCAAAACTTTTTCCAGCCGTTGCTGTAGGTAGGGAATGTTCCGCATAAAACGGGCAGTCGGAGCCACCAACGCCATTCGCATCCCTTTGGGGTGTTCTTCAAAAGGGGCGAGTAGATAGACTTTATCTTTGACGGTAGTGCGCGGTTGCCACGGGAAAAGGGATACCTGCCCCGTTTGAGCTTCTACATACCAGACCGGAACCTGCATCATCCGCGCCTGTGCCACCCCGAAATTGGGTTGCACGGCGTATTTATCAATCTGGTCAATGATATAATCTATCGTGTTGCGCCGCTCCCGAATCAGCGTCAGCACCGAATCCGCCCATGTTTTCACCGCCTGTTGCTTGCGGTGAATCATTACCTGCGCCGCTTGAACCACCTGCGTATAAGGGCGCGTGGTTTCGTCTTCTGCAATCAAATCCACCCGGTATTCCCGCATTGCCGTCGCCACATCGCCAATGATATTCTTGAAATAAGCAAGGTCGGCTTCAATCGCCTGAATTTTGGGTTGGACTTCCTCGGTCATAATCGCCCGCCGCATACATGCCCGGCATCTCAGCGGTCTCGCCGCCGA
>CBKYSX010000828.1:0-2436 GCA_966690745.1 uncultured Ardenticatenales bacterium | reverse complement strand
GCCGGGAATGGGCGGAGTGGAATTTTTAGAACAGGTAATGTTATTGTCCCCCACCACACGGCGGATTTTGATTACGGCGTATGATTCGACCCTGTTGCGGGAACGGATTGTGGGGTTGGTGCATGCCTATTTACCCAAACCTTTTACTTTACGCAGTTTTATTCAGGTGGTTCAGCATCAGGTGGGGGAATTGCGGAAAGCGAGTTTGCGCGACGAAAGCAACGAGGGCAATGGACAGAGCCACCATCTGCTCCATAAAATCGGCGCACGGTTGATGGACCGGGCATTGCGGCAGGTGGAATTGGAGCAACGCCCCGATGCCCCCCAAAACCGGGAACTCAGCGCGGCGGCGCAAGCCACCTATCAAAAATTAGAAGGATTATTGCAAGAACTTCAAGGGGAATTACAGGCGGATATTTTGTTTGTGGCGGATGCGTTGGGGCAGGTCGTGGCAGAAGTGGGCTATGCCCAAAATTATGAGCAGGCGGATTTGGTGCCAATGGTGAGTGCGGCGTTCGCCAGTATTGCCGAACTGGGCAACATGGTAGACGGCGACCGTGACGCGGGTTCGATTTGGCACCGTGAGGGGCAACGATTCGATCTATACATGGTGACGATTAGTCGGGATTTTTATCTGGCGGTGATGTTGGGGAAACGGAATACGATGGTTAAACCGGGGGTCGCATGGATGGCATTAAAACGGGCGGCAACGACGATTCGTACCCAGGTCGCACTGGTGGAGTTGTCGCAGTTGGGTGAACGGGACGTAGAGCGGGCATTGGCAAGCGCAATTGTAAACGATTTGGATAGCCTGTTCACCGCATAAGGGGATTAGGATGCACTCCCCGTCCGCTACGGCGGGGAGACGAGGCACTGTATGACGATGATGCACCATTACCGCCGCCAACAATATTTATCCGAAGAAACACTGACCAAAGTGCAGACACGGTTGGAACGATTGGCGCGGGATAGCAATGCGCGGTTGGCATTGCTGGCAGACCCGACGGGGCAGGAGCTTGCTTTTTGCGGGCAAGTGGAAGGGCATGTTGCCGAGACGATTTCGGCATTATCGGCGGGGCAGGTGGGCGCGAGCCATGAATTGGTGAAGGCGTTGCGGCTCAGTGCGACCTTTACCCTGATGATTCGGGAAGGGCAGGATTACCATTATTACCTGAGTGCGCCCGCCGACCGCTACATTTTGCTGTTGGTTGCCCCGACGGAGGTGCCGTTGGGGTGGGTACGTCATTTGTTGAAACAAAGTCATGAGGAATTCGGGGGTTTGTTAGCGTCTATCGAAGAGGAAAGCGACCGGGAACATCAGAAAGCCGGAACGATGTCCCCGGATTTCGTGAGTAGTTTGTTGGATAAGATGGATGGCTTTTGGGATGGGGAGTAAAACAGAGCGGAGAAACGGTAACGACAACCCACCCCCTCCCAAGAGGGGGAACCCAAAGTTTCCTCATCTATCGTAGAGAGGGTGGTGGGGGTAATCTCTTTCTCCTCCTCCTCGGAGGGGGCTGGGGGGTGGGTCGCCGTTCGCTTGACTCACATTCTACATGGCAGACAGCAATAATCGGGGGAATCCCATACCTGTTTAAGGATATACGGAGTAATTTTCGATGTTCATTAATCGCAAGCGGGGCGAAATCAATCTGAAGATTGTCTATTACGGTCCGCCGTTGAGTGGAAAAACCACCAATTTGCAGATTTTACATGAGCGTACGCCCCGCGAACATCGGAGCAATCTGATGTCGGTGAATACCGAAGGGGACCGCACGTTATTCTTTGATTTTTTGCAATTGGAAATGGGCAAGGTGATGGGCATGACCCCGAAATTTAAGTTATACACCGTGCCGGGGCAATCCTATTACAAAGCCAGTCGGCGACTGGTATTGCAGGGGGTAGATGGGGTGGTGTTTGTTGCCGATAGTGCGCCGCGTCGGTTGGTGGCGAACATGATTAGTTGGCGCAGTTTGGAAGAACATCTGACCAGTTACGGTATTAACATTCACGATTTCCCGATGGTGGTTCAAGCCAACAAACGGGATGTCCCCGAGCCGATTCCGCTTTCCTTTCTGACCGGGCGGCTGGGCGCGAAGAATATGCCGGTGGTTGAGGCATCTGCCGTGACGGGACACGGTGTAACCGCCACGTTGAAATTGATGGTACAAGCCATTTTGCTTCGCAATAACCGTCTGTTAAGTCAGGCGGCGGCGGCAATGAATGTGCCATCTTAACCGTATGAATTCTATTACAACTCCCAACCGATTGTTACAGTGTGCCTGTCAAGAGCATGGGTTTGACGCACTGGTGCTGACCGATGCGGATGGCTTTGCATTGGCATATGCACTGGGCGCGGGGGCGCAGATGATGGCAACCCCCGATGGAGTGGATACAGACATGGTGGCGGCGACCAGCGCACTGGCGTGGCGCATG
>CBKYSX010000827.1:0-2437 GCA_966690745.1 uncultured Ardenticatenales bacterium | reverse complement strand
ACTACTTTATAGTCTTTTGATAGACTTTACCCGAATAGTGATAGGTTGAAGAGATAAAAATACAGAGATATTCGTCCTATATAAGGATAGGCTTTTGGTTCTAATACCAATTGGAACAAAGCGGGATGATATTGAGGGTAGTTGCCGTTGATCTCATTGGTAGCCATCTGTAGAGGCACGTGTCGTTCGTGTGCATCGCACATGCGCGGAGCGCCGGAACTCATGGTGGAGATCTGTCAGGCATAGGAAAGAAAGGATAGCGTTAAAGGGTCTGTTACCCTGTAACCTTAGGGGATTTGTCATCCAAGTCTTTTGTCCCTCTATCTCTCCCCCATTATTCCTATCAACTAAGTTGTAAGAAACATTACATACTATATATAGGGATTGAATTCTTGGAAAAACTATATATGCCGATAGTACTCAAGTCTCTTACACTTCAGTACTAATGAAATGAAGAAGTATGTAGATATGATGATGTCATAACGTGAGTGGAAAGTATCACCCCAAATAATCCCCCATCCCACTCAGAAGGATGTACCCATGACCTTTATCACTTCTAAAACCCGCTTTCTTCTGCCTCTTGTTGCTTTTGCTATTCTGATGGTTGCCCTGCTTGCCGGGGCTGAGCAAGCCTCTGCCGCTCCGAAATCGGTAAATCTGACTTCGTTCAAAACCGGTTGTGGGCGCGGGATGGTGGTTCTTACCTGGACAACGGATATGGAACGCTTCACGCAGGGGTATCACTTGTATCGAAGCACGGCTAAATCCTCGTTGGGCGAACGGATTACCGGCACGATGATTCCGCAAAATGGCGGGAACGGCGGCGGTAATTATGTTTATAATGATCGTGCGGTTGCGAGCGGTGTTACCTATTTCTACACGGTGGAAGAGATTGCCATGAATGGCGGCACGACGTTGCACGGTCCTGTCACCGGCATGTTGAATTGCAATTCCCGTTAAACTGTTTTCCTCCATGAGCATAGCGAGGGGCGCGGCACTCGCCGCGCCCCTCGCTATTTTTGTGGTATAGTGCCGCCCGATTCGCTGTATAACGATGGCGATAGCGAAGATACGTGTCTGCATTATCAACGGATGGGATACAACGTCCTCGTTGTATCCTCTAGTCTATAAAAGGAAGTAACAATGGATATTTTGGAGCATAACCGCGCCGCGTGGGATCGGCAGGTGGAAGAGGGCAGTCGGTGGACGGTGGGCGTGTCCCCCGAAGTGATTGCCGCCGCCCGTCGTGGTGAGTGGGGGATTGTGTTGACGGATGTTACCCCCGCGCCGCGTGATTGGTTTCCGGCGGAGATGAACGGGGTGCGGGTGCTGGCATTGGCATCGGGCGGCGGGCAACAGGGACCGATTCTGGCGGCAACGGGAGCTGAGGTGACGGTTTTTGATAATTCACCCAATCAGTTGTCCCGGGACCGTGCCGTTGCGGAACGGGAGGGGTTGACCCTGCATACCGAACAGGGCGATATGCGCGATTTGACCCGCTTTGCGGATGCATCATTTGATCTGATTGTGCATCCTGTTGCCAATTTGTTTATCCCTGATATTCAACCACTTTGGCGCGAGGCATACCGTGTGCTGAAACCGGGCGGGGCATTGTTGTCAGGCTTTTTGAATGGCTTTGATTATCTTTTTGATTGGACCAAAGCCGACGCAGGGGTGTTGGAGGTGATGTATAAATTGCCGTATTCCGACCTGACCAGTTTAACGGAGGCAGAACGGGCGGCACGATATGGCGCGGAGGCGGCATTGGAATTTGGTCATTCGCTGGATGCCCAGATCGGCGGGCAGTTGGCGGCAGGCTTTGTGATTACCGGTTTTTATGAAGATCGCAAGAGTGGGCAACCGATTGCGGAGTGGATGCCTTCGTATTGCGCGACGCGGGCGGTGAAGGTCTAGAGATAGAGGTTAGGGGTAGAGAAACGGCAACAGATGCCCACCGCACGTTCCATCCCAAACAATGGGATTGCACATGCGGCTACAAATCCTGCCACCCCTTATCAGGGGTTCTATTTCCCATTAAAGGGAAAATGCCGTACAACCCCCTGAGGGCGTGGCGAGGTTGTAGCCGCATATGGAGGGATGTGTTGTTCATCCCGCAACGTGCGGCGATAGGGGATACAAAAAGAGGGTGCAAGCTTGCACCCTCTTTTTATGTGGAAAACGATGTTTAGGCGCGGCGGCGGAGACGGTCGTACAGCACCACTGCACCAACGCTGGCAAGTCCGGCGGCGACATACAACCAGAGGGTGGTTGAACCTTGAACGGTCAACCCACCGATGGAGAAGGCAGTCGGCGTACCAGATTCATTGGTGTGGAAGTGTGACCGACCACTTTGCGCCGAAGCGAAGTAGGGGAAGTCGGGGCGGAAGGAACGGTCGTTGCCATCCAAGCCATCGTCCAGCACACCAATCAACGCCGG
>CBKYSX010000826.1:0-2437 GCA_966690745.1 uncultured Ardenticatenales bacterium | reverse complement strand
CTATTAACCCAGAAAACTCTTATGATAAATGGCAACTCTACACATCGTCGTTTTTCCAGTTAATAGAATCAGACGCACTTATTGATGAATTAATGGATGTATGGGGTAATGGGGTACAAGTAAGTTGCAGATGGATATTGCCGTCAATATCTGCACTTGAAGAACAATTAACCTTTTTTGATAATACCCTCTCCAAAATAGTTGAAGCATCAGGTATGATCCACACAAATTGGTCTAGTTCGAACTTACGTATTTATGCAAGTGATTTTGAAAGTAAATACTATCCCAGAAAACGATTTATGAGAGTCTTCGCAAAATCGTTGGAGATAGCACAGGCTTTTATGGCGCACCTTATTGATAAAGGAGTATTGACCCGTCAATCTTATTTGTTTCAGCAATATCCTTACATTAAATATCCTAATGGGGTTGTCTACAAAGGCTTCCCCTAACAAAAAAGCCCGCTTAGGCAGGCTATGTGTACCAGTCTGAGGGTTCACCTTCATATCTCTTACAACCCCGTCATTACCCGTTCCACCGCATCCAGCGTGAACGCCACCACCTCTTCGTCGTGCGCGAATGAGGTAAAGCCCGCCTCGAATTGACTGGGCGCAAGGTAGACCCCTTCTGCCAGCAAAGCGTTAAAGAAGCGGGTAAACAATCCCGTATCTGATGTTTTGACGCTGGCATAATCCGTAATCTCTTCTTTGGTAAAGAAGAGGCTCATCATCGAGCCAACTTGTTTGCCCTGCGCGGGAACCCCCGCCCGTTCTGCCGCCGCGACAAAGCCCTGTGCCAGCCGCTCCGTAGTAGCAACCAATTGTTCAAATGCACCTGGTTCCGCAACGAGTTCCAGCGTTGCCAAGCCAGCCGCCATTGCCAAAGGGTTGCCCGAAAGCGTTCCCGCTTGATACATCGGACCCGCCGGGGCGACTTTCTCCATGATGTCGGCTTTGCCCCCGTACGCGCCAACAGGCAAGCCACCCCCGATCACCTTGCCCAGACAGGTTATGTCAGGGATAACATCATAATAGCCCTGCGCCCCGTTGAGCGCGACCCGGAAGCCCGTCATCACTTCATCGAAAATCAGCAATGCGCCATATTGTTCTGTTAATCGCCGCAACCCTGCCAGATAGCCGGGAACGGGCGGCACGACCCCGATATTGCCCGCCACCGGTTCGACGATAATTCCGGCGATGTCGTCGCCATACACCGCAAACAATTCTTCGGCGGCGGCAAGATTGTTTAAGGGAATTACTAACGTATCTTTGGCGACCCCCTGCGGCACACCGGGGCTATCAGGCAAACCCAGGGTAGCCACCCCGCTTCCCGCCGCCACCAACAGAAAATCGGCATGACCGTGATAGTTACCGTCCAACTTCACAATTTTGTTTCGACCTGTATAGGCACGCGCCAAACGCAAGGCACTCATGGTGGCTTCCGTACCCGACGAAACAAAACGAATCATCTCGATATTTGGCATTAACCCGATGATGGTTTCCGCCAATCGGGTCTCCAGAACCGTTGGTGCGCCAAAGGTTGTGCCCATGCTTGCCTGCCGCGTAAGTGCCTCCACCACATGGGGATGAGCGTGACCCAAAATCAAAGGACCGTACGACAACACATAATCTACATAGCGATTGCCGTCCTCATCCCAAATATACGCACCCTCCCCCCGTTGAATAAAAATCGGATTGCGCCCGACACTGCGGAATGCCCGCACCGGGGAATTGACCCCGCCAGGTAGAACGCGCCGTGCGGCGGAAAAGAGCTCGTCAGAGCGTGGAGTGCTTAACATAGTGCATAGTGCATAGTGCATAGTGCATAAACGACCACGACTTACCAAATTCCCTCTCTTTATCATGGAGAAGGGCGAAGTCGCCGTTTATGCATTATGCACTATGCAGTCGTTTATCAGTTTTTAGGGCAGTAACTACTCACCACTGCAACAACGCCGCTTCCATCGTCAGCCCCGGACCAAATGCCATGATGATACCGTATTCGCCCGGTTGCGGGGCGCGTTGTTGTTGGATATGGTCAAGGATAAAAAGGATGGTCGGACTAGACATGTTGCCATAGTCACGCAAAATAGCGTAACTTGGCTCCATTGCGGTATCGTCCAGATCAAGACTTTCCTGTAAGTGTTGCAGGATTCGCGCCCCGCCGGGGTGGATGCCCCAATGGGAGATACCGTTAGGGGTAAGGTTATTGCGGGTGAGGAGGGGTTCCAGCAATTTGGCGATATTCGCGCCCAAAATATTGGGGACATAGGAGCTCATATACATCCGAAAGCCCTCATCAGTGACACGAAAGCTCATATCGTCAAAGGTCTGATAATCACATACGGTTTCGGTATCCATCACCCGCGCCCCCGGCAGTGGGGTGGGATGGTCGTCGGGATGGCTACTCAGTACAAATGCCGCCGCGCCATCGGCAAACA